>UQVV01000025.1 GCA_900544635.1 uncultured Cloacibacillus sp.
CGCGCCGATGTCCCAGAGCACGGAGTCCTCCGACAGGCCGAGCTTCGCAAGGACGGCGGCGCGCACCTCCTCGCGCGTCATCGGCACCTTCGTGCGGATGAAATCCTCGTCGCGCGGCAGAAGCTTCGGCTCGGGCGACGGGTTCGGGTTGACGGCGAGCACTATCGACAAGCCGTCGAAATCCATGCCCGCGAGCTCGGAGGGCCGCCCGCGCGTTATTTTCTTGTCCGCGTAGCTGAGCCGCTCGCCGACTGTGACGTTCACGTGGTCTAGGCCGCGCGATGCGAGCAGCGAGCAGAACCAGCGCGGGGTCTTGTCCGTGCCGCAGAAGAAGGCCGTCGTCCTGTTCCGGTCGACCGTGGTCAGCACCTTCGCTTCGCTGATGCCGCGCCCGTGGCCCGAAAGTATCCTCACGCTCTCCCAGGTCTCCGCGGCTTCGGCGCAGAGGCTCTGCAGCGAGCTTACGCCAGGAAGCACCTCGAGCGCCGCGTGCGGGAAGCGCTTCTTCAAAAGCGGCATGAGGCTGTAAATCCCCGGGTCGCCCGAGACTATCACGGCCACGTCGCCGAGCTCGAGCTCGCGCTCTATCGCGGCGAAGGTCTCGTCGAATCCGCGCAGCGGCACGAGCTTCGCGCACTTCGCTGCGAGCGCCGCGTGGCGCGGCGCGGCGACGGCGCAGCGGCAGCGCGCTATCGTCTCCGAGGCCGCGAGCGTGAGCTGCGACGGGTCGCCCGGCCCCGCTCCTATAACGTAAAGTCTGTTCGTCATCGCGCGCGCCTCCTAATTTATCTTTCTCAGCTCCGCGGCGAGCGCATCCGCGTTTTCGCTCTCGCCGAGGATTTTTCCGTCGTTGTCTATGTAGGCCGCCTCGACCGGCATTTCGCCGAACGACCTGTCGGTGCAGCGCTTCGCCGTAATCTGCGCGAGCGTCGTCCAGAGGCGGTCGAGGCCGTTGTCCGCGACGATGCGCATCGCGTTCTCGGTCGTCATGCACTCGTAAAGCTCGCGCACGAGCGACGCGGGCGCGCCCGCGATTGCGGCCTGAGTGCAGAGCGCTTCGAGCCGCCCGTCGCCGGTGCGGTTGTGCGTGTTGAAGCTCCCCGCCGCGACCTTGAGCAGCTTGCCCGGATGCCCGCAGAGCAGCGCGCGCTTGAAGCCGAGGCGCGCGGCCTCGTCGAGCACGTAGCCGATGTAGTTGCCGCACTGCACGACGCAGCGTCCCGAGATTTCAAGGGCCTTGCGCATCGCCTGCTCGCCGGTGTTGCCGAAGGCGACGGCGATTATTTTCTGCCCCGCCGCCGCGTGCGTGTTGAGCTCGAGCGTCAGCGACTCGAAGATCGACTCCTCGTTCATCGGGCGCACTATGCCGGTCGTCCCGAGTATCGAGATGCCGCCCGTGACGCCGAGGCGCGGGTTGAAGGTGCGCTTCGCCGTCTCTTCGCCGCCGGGCACGGAAATCGTAACCTTCGCCGCCTGCGCGCCGATGACGGAGCGCAGAGCCTCCGTTATCATCGCGCGCGGCACGGGGTTTATCGCCGGCTCGCCGGGCGGGATTTTGAGCCCAGGCAGAGTCACCGTGCCGACGCCTTCGCCGCCGGCGAAGGTTATTTCTCCGGCCTCGCCGCCGAGCTCCACATTCGCGAGTATCAGAAGGCCGTCGGTCGCGTCGGGGTCGTCGCCCGCGTCCTTCACAACGCCGCAGCCGCGCGGCGTGTCCTGCACCGGTATCGTGAGGATGCGGCCGCCCGGCGCGGCTATCTCGACGGACTGCGGGCAGACGCCGTTGAGCAGCTTCATCGCCGCGGCCTTCGCCGCAGCCGCCGCGCACGAGCCTGTCGATATTCCTTCGCGGAGATTTTTATTGTATGCCATAGAGCAAAGCGTTCACTATCGCAGAGGCGACCGTCGAGCCGCCCTTGCGTCCCATCGCCGCGATATACGGAACATCGGTGCGCACGAGCAGCTCCTTCGACTCGACGACGTTGACGAAGCCGACCGGCACGCCGATGACGAGCGAGGGCTTCGCGCGCCCTTCCTTCACGAGCTCGCAGAGCCGTATCAGCGCGGTCGGCGCGTTGCCTATCGCGAAGATAGCGTCCGGCGTTTTCTCCGCGGCGATCTCCATGCTCACGACGGCGCGCGTCACTCCGCGCGCGAGCGCCGCCTCGCGCACTTCCTTCTCCGCCATGCGGCAGACGACCTCGACGCCGAAGCGCGCGGCCGAGGTTTTATTTATCCCCGCGGCCGCCATGTTCGTGTCCGTCACGACGGCGCAGCCCGCGGCGAGCGCGCGGCGCGCGCGTTCCACGGCTCCGTCGGAGAAGCGCAGATTCTTCACGAAATCGAAGTCCGCCGTCGTGTGGACGACGCGCTTGACTATCGGAAGGTTCTCCGCGGGGCCGTTCCACGGCCCCATCTCCGCGCCGATTATCCTCATGCTTTCCTGTTCTATCTCTTCGGGTCTCATTATGAACACCTCACGTCCGTCACATTTTTACATAGCTTCCGCGATGAGCGGGAGCGCCGCGGCGGCGAGCGTTATCAGGGCGAAGAACGACGTCGTCGCGAAGTTCCAGAAGAGCAGCTCCTTCGCCGCCTCTTTGGAGAAAAGTCCGAAATAATATCCCGCGTTCGCGCGGAAGAGCCGCGTCACGATGCCGAGACTGTTGCCGAAGAGCAGCGCGAATACCGCCTGCGCCACAGTCAGGTCGCCCGCCGCGAGGCTTCCGCCCGCGAGCGCGAGCGCCGCCGAAACGTGCGCTATCGACGCCGCCGCGACAGTCAGCCCCGCAAGCGGCAGGAACGCCGTGCCGCCGAGCAGCCACGAGCGGAGCGCCTCCTCGGCCCACGGCACGAGCGCGTAGGCGACGCCGTAGAAGAACCACGCTATCGGCAGAGTCTTGAGCATCCGCTTGCCAAACTTCACCTTGCGCGCGGAGCCCGCGGCCTCCTCCGTTATCTCGCCGCTCTCGCCCTCGCCGCGCTTGAGTATCGCGGCGAGCAGCACGAAGCGCGCCGCGCTGCGCGCGAGCAGCGTCGCGCCGAATATCGCGCCCGGCAGCCCCGCGAGCGAGACAGCCATAACCATCGTCGACGGCCAGCGGTGCAGGTAGGCCGGGAAGGAGAGCATCAGCGTCCCCCACTTCGCGGGGCGTTCGCCGATACGCCCTTCGTTCAGCGCCGATGCGATGAACGCCGCGCCGGCTTTCGCCGAGCCGAGGCTTATCGTGAGCGCCATACCGAGCACCGGCCCTATGCCAGCCCTGCGCAGGAGCGGCAGCAGACGCTTCATGAGCTTGTCCGCGAGGCCGCTGCGAAGAACGGCGAGGCCGACGGCAAGCCCGACGAGTATGTCGAAGGTGAGCCGCAGCTCGCCCCTCAGCAGGCCGCTCCAGTCCACGCGCTACCTCCAGAGCAGAAGGACGGAGAGATATTCCCCCGCCGCGTCGAGCGCGGCGCTTCCCTCGATTATTTTTTCGTCCGCGAGCCCCGCGTGGTCGACGCGTATCATGCGCCGCCACGGGCCGCATGCTTCGACCGTTTCGCGCAGCGACTCTCCGAGCGCGCTCGGCTTGTAGAGCGCCGCCGAGTCCGCCGCCGCGAGCGCCTTTTTAATTTTTTCGCCGTCGCCCGTGCAGGGGATTATCGACAGCACTTCCTCCGCCATCGCGATGAACTTGCCCGCGCGCGAGGCCGCGAGCTGATGCGCCGAGATTCCCGGCACGAGCGCGAGCTCGATCTCCGGCTCTATCCTGCGCCAGACGTCGTAAAGATACGAGCCCGTCGCGTAGAGCGCCGAGTCTCCGATGACGGGCAGCGCGACGTTCTTCGCGCCCTGCCAGAGGTCACGGCACGCCTCGAGCTGTTCGAGCAGCTTCGCGTCGCGCTTTTCGGCGTCGCTGATCATCGGGAAGAGCAGCGGCAGCGTCTTCAAATCTCCGAGGTTTTCAAGCACGGCCAGCTCGGCCACTCCCGCCTTGCCGTCCTTCGCGCGCGGCACCATGACGAGGTCCGCGTCTTTCAGCACGTTCAAGGCTCTCAGCGTCAAAAGGTCCGGCGCTCCGGGGCCGATACCGACAACAGTAAGTTTCATGGGGTCACTCTCCGTAAAATATTTTTATCAGCATTGCGCCGCCCTCTTTCAGTCCCGAGAGGGAAGGACGGCTCAGACAGTACTCCGGCACGACCGCGGCGCGCACGTTCGCGAGCGCGGAGCTCCACGGCCTCGCGCGCAGCGACGCTTCGTCGGCCGCGTTCATCGGCCCCTGCTGCACAAGGTAGACGTCGAGGCCTGAATTTATGGTCTTGAGCGCGCGCTCAAGACCCCACGGCGCGATCGAGCTGCCGCTGCGCAGGGGCTTCGCCTCCGCCGCGGCGTTGACTCCGCCCGCAAGCTCCACGAGATGCGCGGCCCACGAGTCGGGCGAGCAGGTGTGAAGCTCGCGCGACGTAGCTTCGACGAAGACGAGCGGCCTGCGCCCGCGCGAGGATTTCTCCGCCGCGGCGCGGATTTCGGCGCGCGCCTTCGCAAGCTCCGCGACCGCTGCGTCGGGCGAAGTCCCCGCGAGCTCCGCTATCTTCCGCAGATATTGCTCGAAGCCCTCCCACGTCGGCGGGTCTATGACCTCGACGCGCACGCCCGCGCGTTCGAGCACTTTCTTCAGTTCGGGGTTCTGGCTGTCTGCGAGCGTGCGCGTCAGCACGAGGTCGGGGCGCAGCGCGAGCAGAGCCTCCGGCCCCGCCTTCATCGAGAAGCGCGGAACGCCGGGAAGAAGCCCCTCGTTGTCGTTCTCCGATATGCCGACGAGCTTCGCGCCCGCGCCGAGCGCGACGACGTTGTCCGTGTGGCCCGGGTAGAGCGAGACGATGCGCGCGTAATTTTCCGCGCGCGCGGGAACGGCGGCGAGCGCCGCGAATATGAGGACGGAGGCGAAAATCAGAAGCCTTGCGCGGATGGGTGCCATGCGCGTCCTCCTTCCTCCGACGTGTATTTTTTGAATTCTATGCCGTAGAGCGGGCCGAGCACTTTTTCGTCGAGCTCCGAGGCCGCGCCCTGCGAGGCGAGCGCGCCGCCGCGCAGCGCGATGTAGCGGTCGGAGAACGGTATCGCGGCGTTCAGGTCGTGCGCCGCGACGACGACGGTTTTGCCGCGCGCCGCAAGCTCGCGGAGAATGGAAAAAATCCGCACCGACTGGCTCGGGTCGAGCGCCGAGGTCGGCTCGTCGAGCAGGAATATATCGGGGTCCTGCGCGAGCGCGACGGCGATATATACTCGCTGCTGCTCGCCGCCCGAAAGCTCCGAGGCGCGGCGGAAGAGCAGGTGCGAGACGCCCGCGCGTTCGGCCGCGTCGAGCACCGCCGCGTCGTCTTCTGCGTTCAGCTTCGAGAAGAGGCCGCAGTAGGGCAGGCGGCCCATCGCGATCACTTCGTAGACTGTGAAGGGCGACGAGATTTTCGTCTGCTGCGGCACGAAGCCGACTGCACGGCCGAATTCCGCGCGCGACATCGAGCGCAGCTCGCGCCCTTCGAGCTCCGCGCTTCCGCGGTAGCCGACGACGCCGCCGAGAAGCTTCAGCAGCGTGCTCTTGCCGCTGCCGTTCGGCCCGATGAGCGCCGTCAGAGCGCCGCGCTCGACGCTCGCGGAAAATCCGCTCAGTATGTCCTTGCCGCCGTAGCCGCAGGAGACGGAGTCGAGCACGAAAGCGCCGCTCACGCCGCGCGCCTCCTTCCCGCGAGTATCCAGCAGAAGAACGGCCCGCCGATGAGCGCCGTTATGACGCCGACGGGAAGCTCGCCCATCCTCTGCGCGAGGCCGTCCGCCGCCGAGAGCAGCAGAGCGCCGCCGAGGAAGCTGAATACGAGCAGCGGGCGGCTCGCCGGGCCGATGAGCGTGCGCAGCAGGTGCGGCACGACGAGGCCGACAAAGCCGATGATTCCGAAGCAGCTGACCGCAAGCGCGGTCGCAATAGAAGCGAAGAACAAAAGCGTGCGGCGCAGCTTCCGCTCGTCTACGCCGAGCAGCTCGCCGCGCCCTTCGCCGAGCGAGACGGCGTCGAGCTGCCGCCCGTAAACGAAGGCCGGGACGAAGACGAAGGCCGCGCCGGCCCACGCCATGAGCGCCGACGCGGGCGACGCGCCAGAGAGGCTGCCCATGAGCCAAAGCACGATGGCGCCGAGCTTGTCGTCTGCGATAGCTTTAAGGAAGGTCACGCCGGCCGAGAGCACGGCGTTGGTAATTATTCCGGCGAGCACGATGTAGGCCCCGCCGCCTCCGCTGCGCCACGCGATGACGCCGACGAGCCAGAGCGCGAAGAGCGCGCCCGCGAAGGCCGCGGGCGTCACGGCGAACGAGCCGAAGAAAAATCCGAGCGCTCCGCCGAAGGCCGCGCCCGAGGCTATGCCGAGGGTGTAGGGCTCGGCGAGCGGGTTCGCGAGCAAACCCTGAAGCACGACGCCAGATACCGCGAGCAGCCCGCCTGCCCCCGCCGCGGCGAGAAATCTCGGCAGCCGCACGGAGCGGACGACGAGAGCCTCGGGCGAAGACAAGTCCTCGCCCGAGAGGAACGGAGAGATGAGCTCCGCGATGCGCGCGAGCGGGATAGCCCACTCGCCCTGCGTGATGCGCCATACCGCGGTGAGCGCGAGCAGCGAAAGCAGGACGAGCGCGAGCTTCGTCCGCTTCCCCGCCGTCTCTTTACGGTATTCCAGCAGATCGCGCGCGGAGCCTTCCATAGTTTATTTCATCATGTCCTTTATCTTCGCGACGAAGAGCTCCGCCATGTTCGGGTCTTCGCCGAGGCCGACGAGCTTCGTCGAGATGTTCTTGAAGCCAGCGGCCTTGAGCACGTTTATCCACGATTCGTCGTCGTCCGCGCCCGCGAGGTCGTTGTTCGCGTGGTCGCCAGCGACTATCATGAAGGGCGAAAGCACGAGCGCCTTCGGCTTCTCTCTCTTGAGCCCCGCGATTACGTTGTCAATGGTCGGAGCAGCCTCGACGGTGCCGACGAAGAAGCGTCCCGGGGCCGCCGCGTCGAGCGAAAGCTGAAGCTGCGCGTAAAGCGCGTTCGCGATATGCTCCGGCGTGCCGTGGCCCATGAGGACTATCGCCGTGCCCTTCTGCGCGAGCTCCTTGTCGAAGCGCTTGACGAGAATCTGCGCCATCACGTCGCAGTCCTTCACCGTCGCGAGGTAGGGCTGCCCGAGCTTAAGCTCCTTGAAGCCGTACTTGCCCTTTATCTGCGCGAAGCCGTTTACGAGGCTCGCGATATCGTCGTACTCCTCGCCGGGGATTATGTGCATCGGCATGACGCAGACGTGCGTGAAGCCCTCGTCGTTCATCTGCGCCAGCGCCTCGGCAGGCGTCGGGATTACGACGTTCTGCTCGCGCGCTATCTTTTTGCGGATGATGTTCGACGTGTAGGCGACGCGCACCTCGGTGTCGGGGAACGCGGCCTTCGCGGAATCCACGAGGTTGTCTATAGCCTTCTTCGCCTCAGGCATCGACGTGCCGAACGAGGCTATCAGTATGCCGCGCTTGTCCTCCCTCGGCTTCGCCTCGGAAGCGAGCGCCGTTCCCGCTATAATTACGGAGACCAGTAACATCAGAGTGAGTGCAAACATTTTCTTCATCGCGTGGTTCTTCCTTTCCGCGCCGTCCTCGCGGCGCTTCGGTCAAAATTGGCCCGACCAACAAAAAAAGACCCGGCGTATTCGTCCGCCGCGTCTCGCACCTTTTGCAGCTCTCAGGCCGTTTCTATGAAGCTGCAAAGGCGTTCGTCCGCGCAAACTTTCCCCCTTCCCCTCCCGGCGTCAGGTTTCCTGGCTCCCCTTCATCCTCCGCCGCGCCTTCCCGACATTGTCAGTGGCATCTCGCGGCTTCGTCAGAGTTACAGTAGCGGGACTGCTCCGGCATCGAACCGGATTCCCTTGCGCCGAAAGCGAATATTCAACTGTCCTTGGATTATATTACAGCCGCGTAAAAAATAGAAGATAAGCGCCGAAGCCGCGCAAAATCAAGAAACGCGCGGCGCGGCGTCCGTGCCGCAGCCGCGCGTTTTTGCGCGTGCAAAAAATCCGCAAAAAACCGCGCCGCGTTACGAGACTGGCGGCAAGTTCCGCAGCTTTCCTGCGCGCAGCGCGGATAAAAATTTTCCGTTTTTCGCAATTTGAGGCGCGCGCCGCTGCGTGAGGGCGCGCGCGTGAGTTAGTCCTTTTTCCCTGAAATCTTCGCGCCGCCGAAAACCTCGGACATCTCCATGCCGTCGAGCGCCGCGTCAATCGCGCGCACCTCTTCCGCCGAGAGCGCGACGGCGGCGGCCCCCGCGTTTTCCTCCATGCGCGCTTCGCTGCGCGTGCCGGGTATCGGCACTATCCACGGTTTCTTGCGGAGCATCCACGCGAGCGATATCTGCGCGGGCGTCGCGCTTTTCTCCTCCGCGTAACGTCGCAGCAGTGAAAGCAGCGCGGCGTTCTTCTCCGCGGCCTCGTCCGCGAATTGCGGCATCGCGGCGCGGTAGTCGTACCTCGCGTCGAAGCGCGAGCCTTTGACGTACTTTCCGGTCAGCAGCCCGTTCGCCATCGGCGAGAAGGCGATGAAGCCGACGCCGAGCTCTTCGAGCGCCGGGAACAAAGCTTCATGCCAGCGCGCCATCATCGAGTATCTGTTCTGCACCGCGGTCACGGGGCAGACTGCGTGCGCGCGGCGCAGATATTCCGCGCTCGCCTCGGAGATTCCCCAATGCGTTATCTTTCCCTCGCGAATCAGCTCCGCCATGACCTCCGCGACCGTTTCAGGCTCGACCCTTGGGTCAGGGCGGTGCTGGTAATAAAGGTCGATGTGATCGGTGCGCAGGCGCGCGAGCGAACACTCGACCGAGCGGCGTATCGTCTCGGGACGCGAGTCGGGGATTATCGGATAGGGCACGACGCCGCTCTCCATGTCGAAGCTCAGGCCGAACTTCGTCGCTATGACGGCTTTATCGCGCACAGGCGCGAGCGCTTCGCCTACGAGCCGTTCGTTCGCGTGCGGGTCGTCCTCCGTGCCGTATATTTCGGCGGTGTCGAAAAAGGTGTATCCGCACTCGAAGGCGCGGCGTATAAGTTTGACCGCCTCGCGCTCGTCGAGCGGCGCGCCGTAAGCGTGCGACAGCCCCATGCAGCCGAAGCCGACGGCCGAAACTTTCAAATCTTTCCCAAGTGTGCGCTGTTCCATTTATTTTTCACCTCGTCAGTTTATTTTGCGCCGTCCGCTCGCGCGGCGCGGTTTTTGTCTATCTGCTTCTGCCAGAAGGCCGCGGCGTCGTTTATCCAGCCTTCGGCGATTGTGCCGGTGCCGAGGCCGAAGCCGTGGCTCAGCCCCGCGTAGCGATGAAATTCCGTCTCTATGCCGCAGGCGCGCAGAGCTTCTATTCTGCGCTCCATCGCGCGCCACGAGGCGATGCCGTCGTTTTCGCCTACGCAGGCGTATGTAGGCGGGTCGTTCATCGTGAAGTGCGAGTGTCCCGTGTACTGCATGACGACGGCGGCAGGACGCGGCAGCCGCGCGCCGCCGAAGGCCTCGGGGCCGAGAGAGCCGAGCCACGCCGCCATGCGCGCGCCCGCCGAGCCGCCCCAGAGCGAGTAACCTTCCGTGCTGACGCCGAGCTTCTCCGCGTTCGCAAAAATCACGCTTATCGCGCGCGCGAGATCCTCGCAGGCCGCCTGCGCGCCCGGGCGGTAAATTATCGCGAAGGCGTTGTAGCCCATCTTCGAGAGTTCGAGCGCGTGGGGAAAGCTGTCGTGCATCGCGCCGACGTATGCAAAGCCGCCGCCCGCGCAGCATACGGCGAATGGCGCGCCGCGCCTGCCGCGGAAGAAGAACAGTCCCGTGTCGCGTTTGCGCGGGTCGGCGCGTTTTTCGGCCTCCGTGTAAATGTCGATAAAGACTGTGTCTCCAGCCGCGGCGCGTGATTTTAAGTAATTCGCTATCTCAACTGTCTTGTCCGGGTCTATGCAGCTGTACCACGTGAGCCGCAGCGTCCCGAGCGTTTCGCCGCTCATGTATCCTCTGTCGACGGGGAAGATGAGCCGCCCGTAGCTTCCGAAAACGGGGGCGCTCGCCACGTCGTCTATGCGCGTCGCGCGCGTGTAGGGCGCGTCCGTGCCTTCGGCGGCTTCGGCGCGAATCGCGGAAAAGGCCGAAACGCATAGCGCGATCGATAAAATCACGGCGAAGAGCGCAACGCTTCTCATTTTTCCGAAATTCCTCCTTCGTACCTTCGTTTTGCGCAAGTATAAAAAAATCGAGGCCTCCGCGGAAGTCTCGATTCGTTCGTCAGTGTGAACCTTTGGGTTATAACGCGCCGCCAGCGCTAAAAACGCCGCGGACGGCTTCGATGCACTGCCTCACGAGCGGCGACGGCTCACGCGCGTGGAGCAGGCCGTAGGGTATCGCGTGTTCCCACTCGACCGGAATTATGCGAAGCAGCGGGTGGACGGAGCGCCAGCACTCGACAGCGGTCAGCAGCGCGCCGCCGTTCTCGCAGCGGTTGAATACTTCCGTGTTGTAGAAGTCGAAGTCTACGACGTTCACCTGCGGATAACTGCGCGCGAGCTCGTCGCGCAGCTCGTCCACGGCCTTGATGCGACCGCGGCGTATGAGCATGAGATTTTCGCCGAAGAGATCGGAGACGGCGAGCCGCTCCTTCGACGCGAGCGGGTGCGAAAGCGAGACGGCGCAGCATATCGGCGCGCGAAAGAGCTCCAGACCGCAGCATCGCCGGTATTCAAGCATCGTCTCGTCGCAGAAGCCCGCCACAACATCGATGTCGCGGCCGAGATTTTTCAGAATTTCGCGCGCGTTCTCGGGCGTGTTCTCAAAGGGGACGAGGCGGAATTTCACATTCGGCAGCCGCTCGTGCAGCTTCGGCCACAGCTCGACGAGAATCTGCGCGGGCGTCATCGGCGACGTGCCGATGCGGATGACGGAGTCGCTTTTCTCCGCGGCCTCGCGCGCGCGGACGACGGCGTCGTTTGAGTAGGAAATTATATATTTCGCGTCGGCGAGCAGAGAGCGCCCAGCCGCGGTCAGCGCAAGCCCGCGGTGCGAACGCTCGAATAGCTTCAGCCCGAGCTTCGCTTCGAGCAGATTTATCTGTTTTATCACCGCCGTCGGCGTTATGCAGAGCTCCTCGGCGGCCTTAGTGAAGCTGCCGCGCTCCGCTACAGTTATGAAAGTGTCGAGCTGAGGGTTGTACATCCTCTCGCCTGCCTTTGCGGGATAAATTTACGTCCTTCGCTAAATTTTATCCGCGCGCCGCCGCGCCGTCCAGCCTACGCGCGCGGCGCAGCCAGACCGGCGTGAGGAAGGCGAGCGCGCCCATCCACGCGAGCGGCGTCGCGAAGCATATCCCCGCGTAGCCGAAGAAGCGCGCGAGCACGAAGGCCGCCGTCACGCGCATCACAAGCTCCGAGACGCAGGCCGCGAACGGCGTGCGCGCGTCGTCCATGCTCTGAAGCGCGGAGCGGTAGATGCAGAGCAGGCCGAGCAGCGGATAGAACGGAACGACGACGAAGAGATAGCCGTAGGCCGCCGCGTTGACCGCCGCCGTCGCGTCGTCGATGAAGAGCGGCACGACGTAAGCGCGCCCCAAAAGCATAATCGCGCCCATAATTACGTTCGCAATCTCAAGCTGCACGAGCGAGGCGCGCACGCCCGCCTTGATGCGCCCGCCGAGCCCCGCGCCGTAATTCTGCGCGACGTAGCCCGCTATCGCGACGCCGAAAGCGCCGTTGACGAGCACGGAAAGCTGGTCGACCTTCGTCGCCGCCGTGAAGCCCGCGACGGCCTCCGCGCCGAGGCCGTTGACCGCCGTCTGCATCGCAAGCAGCCCGACGCACATCACGGACATCTGAAAGCCCATCGGGAAGGCGAGCCGCAGGTGGTTCTTGAAAAGCAGCGGCGACCTGTGCCAGTCGTTGCCGAGCACGCGCAGCTCGCGGAAATTCCGCGCGCCGTAGAGCGCGCAGAGCGCCGCCGAAACGAGCTGCGAAAGCACCGTCGCCCACGCCGCGCCAGCGACGCCCATGCCGAGCGGCACGATGAAGATGATGTCGAGCGCGATGTTCAGGAACGACGAGAATATAAGGAAGTAAAGCGGCGTCCTGCTGTCGCCGAGCGCGCGCAGAACGTTCGAGACGAGGTTGTAGGCGACCGCCGCGCCCGTGCCGAGCATGACGGCGAACATATAATCGTAGGCCATCCCGTAAATTTCCGGCGGCGTATCCATCCATCGGATGATCGGGGGCGCCGCGAGACAGCCGAAGAGCGTCAGCACGACGGTGAAAACGAGCGACAGCAGCGCCGAGGCCGCAATCGACCGCCGCACGCCCACCTCGCTGCGCGCGCCGAAGCGCTGCCCGATGCAGATGCCGAAGCCGCCCGTCAGCCCCTGCACGAAGCAGAGTATGAAATAGATGAAAGTCCCCGTCGAGCCGACCGCCGCTAGCGCCTCCGCGCCCATCGTGCGCCCGACGATGACCGTATCCGCGAGCGTGTAAAAAAGCTGAAACAAGTTGCCGCCGATAATCGGCAGCGTAAAGGCGAAGACCGTCCGCGCCGGACTCCCCGCCGTCAAATCCTTAACCATAGCGACGCGCCTCCAAAGTTCCCCGCGCGCCGCGCGAACGCCGCGCGCTTTCGAGAACGCATATTCTAGTACCAAGCGGCGGAAATTCAAGAGCCTTTTGTAAATTCATCGTAAAGAGCGCGAAGCAAGGAAAAGCGCGAAGCTTCACGCCGCGCGCCATAAGCCGGCGAAAACTCCGCCGCGCCGTGCCGCGCACATGAAACAGACGGCGGCGGGCGCGTGTTTGCCCTGCGGCGCAGACGCAGCGCCGCGCGCGTGAATTTGACGCGCGCGATGTCACGTTTACGCGACATCCGCCGCACGACGAAGACGGCAGCGATTCAGCAAAAGCGCCTTAACGCGATGCCGCGGACATCAAATCGACGCAGAAGCCGATGCGTTTATGCGCGTGCCGCGGTGCGTGGCTTTCCCACTCAAACAGCCGTGCGCGCCCATGAGCTGCGGCTCGCGCGCCAAACCGCCGCCGCGGCGAAAAATCAGCGCACGCCGCTTGACTTACAGCGCTCTCTAACAATTATGCTCCGTGCAAAGACGGCGCGCCGCGTCCCGGCCTCCGCCGTATCACACGAAAGGAGCGGTTTTTATGAAAAAGTTATTCGCACTCGCGGCGGCCTTCCTATGCGCCGCGCTCGCCGCAGCCGGAGCCGAGGCAGCCGTCCCGAAGGTCTACTTTACGAAGGACATCAGCTCCGCGGGACTGATGAAGGCCTACGGAGCGCTCGAACGCAAGGCAGAGGGCAAGAACATCGCCGTGAAGATAAGCACGGGCGAGCAGGGCGGGCACAACTTCCTCGCGCCCTACCTTATTAAAGACCTCGTGCAGTCGCTCGACGCGAACCTCGTCGAGTGCAACACGGCCTACGGCGGCGCGCGCGAGACGACCTACAACCACGTGCGCGTCGCACGCGGACACGGCTACACGAGCATAGCCTACCTCGACATCATGGACGCGGACGGCACGACGAGCCTGCCCGTGAAGAACGGCAAGCATCTGAAAGAAGACATCGTCGGCTCGCATTTCAAGGACTACGATTATTTCGTCGTCCTCTCGCACTTCAAGGGCCACGGCATGGCGGGCTTCGGCGGCGCGATAAAGAACATCTCGATAGGCATCGCCGCGCCGCAGGGCAAGGCTCTCATACACAGCGCGGGGCGCAGCACCAGCAATATGTACTGCGGCGAGCAGCTCGCGTTCCTCGAGTCGATGGCCGAGGCGGGCAAGGCTGTCGTCGACGCGCTCGACGGGAAAATACTCTACGTCAACGTGATGAACCGCCTGTCGGTCGACTGCGACTGCTCGTCGAACCCCGCGGAGCCCGCGATGCACGACATCGGCATACTCGCCTCGCTCGACCCCGTCGCTCTCGACCAGGCGTGCGTCGACGCGGCCAACAAGCAGCCCGTGATCCAGGGCAGCAAGGCCGACCCGCAGGTGAAGGA
>UQVV01000026.1 GCA_900544635.1 uncultured Cloacibacillus sp.
ATACTGTTATTGCGAAAGCGGCTCAGTTATAGAGCCGCTTTCGCTTTTATGAGCTATAATAGCGCCGGTCTGTACCTGAATTATACTTTCGATGCGGAATAGGAGACGGCTTGATATGGGCGGCAGCGGCGGCAGATTTTTTTCTCCTCTTTTTTTCAGACTTTGGATACCGTTCGGCTTTGCGTTTTTTCTCGGAATGTTCATCGGCAGCGTCAATTCTGTGCTCGCGCCGTATATTACGGAGGAGTTCTCGCTCACTCCTGCGGCGCTCGGCTTCGTCTCGTCCATGAACCTCGCCGCCTTCGGCATAGCGCAGCTCCCGCTCGGCCTCATGCTGGACCGTTTCGGCGGCAAGGTCACGCTCATCGTGATGCTGTCGTTCGCGCTGGCGGGGACGTTCCTTTTCGGCTGCGCGCAAAACTATGCCATGCTTATATGCGCGCGCGCCCTTATCGGCTTCGGCTTCGCCGCGGCGCTCATGTCCGCCTTCAAATCGTTCGCGCACTGGCTGCCGCAGGAATATCTGCCGCTCGCCTTCAGCCTCGAAAGCATGATGGGCGGCATCGGCGTCATGTCTGCTACGCGGCCCGTCACGCTGGCGCTGCAGTTCTGCTCGTGGCGGAAAATAATGTTCGCCGCAGCCGCGGCCGTCTTAATCGCGATACTGCTGCTCGTCTTCCTTGCGCCCCGCGAGACGGCGAGCAAGGGCGGCCCGCGTCAAAGCCTGTGGCGCGCGGCCAAAGAGATGTTCGGCTTCGTGACGGATAAACGCTTCCTCTACGTGGCCCCGGTGGTCGCGGTCGCCGACGGAGTGCTTTTCTCGTTCGCATATCTGTGGATAGGGCCGTGGCTCAGGGATGTCGCAATGCTTGATGGCTCGAGCGCCGGCCTGATGATGCTGCTGAGCTCGACGGGCATCGCCGCCGGTTATCTTCTGAACGGCGTGATAGCCAGCTTCCTTTCCAGAAAAGGCTGGCTGACGTGGGAAGAGTTCTATTTCTTCGCGGGCGCTCTGTTCACGGCCGTCATCGCCGCAATCGCCTTTTTCGGCGGCCCGGCCGCGCCGCTCTGGTGCTGCGTAATGTTCAGCGCGACGATGACGATGATTTCGTTCTCGATTACGGGGCGGCTGTTTGAGCCCGCCGTCTCCGGGCGCGCCTTCTCGCTGCTCAACTTCACTATTTTCGTCGTCTCGTTCCTTTTACAGTGGTTCATCGGCGTGATAATCAACCTGTACCCGGTGTCCGGCGGCAAATTCGCCGCCGAGGGCTATCACTGGGCGCTTGTCTTCATAGTCGCGCTCAGCGCCGCGGCGCTTGCGCAGCTTTTCTTCGCCCTGCCGAAGCTGAAGAAGCTTAGTCAGAATCCTAAATTATAAATCCGTCGATGTAGTCGAGCAGCGGATGCAGCAACCCCGCGGCGCGGAGACGCTTTATCTCTCCGCGCGAGGCCCAGCGCGCCTCCGTAACCTCCTCGGGCTGGAGCGTGAGCGACGAAAGCGGCGCGTCGTGTCGGAAGAGCCAGACATCGTAGAAGTCCCGGAACTCGTCGCGGCGCGTCCGGTAAATCAGCCTGCCCTCCCCGGGCCGCAGAATAATTCCCAATTCTTCGCGCACCTCGCGCACGCCGGCTTCGAGGCTCTCCTCTCCGGCGAGCGCGCCTCCGCCCGTGCATTCCCACAAATTCGGAAATTTCTTCGCGGGGTGGCGCTTCGACAGTAAATATTCGCCGCGCCCGTTCGTCAGCCAGACGCTCACGGAGAGCGTGTAAAAGCCGCGGGGCACCGGCTCGCCGCGCATCATGGTCTTTCCCGTGCGGCGGCGCTCCGCGTCGTAAAGGTCCCAGATTTCCGCCATTTTCCGTCCGCGCCTCCCTCTCGCAAAGCCTCGATTTTTTCATCAAGAAATATAATCCCGCGCGGCTCAGCGCGCAAGCGCCGCGCTTGAACGGCGCTGTTTGTGCCGAAATTATAAAGCCGCGCATAACGCGAGCATGTTTTTGTGCTCTTGACCTGTCGATTCAAAATTTGAGCCGATTTTTTCTTTGGCGCAGAGCACAACGCTTTCGGCGGCCAGCCGATTGTAAAATATTGTTTATCAAAGCGTCGGTTTGGGGATGGGCTTTTATGGCTGACGAAAATTTTACGCCGGGCGGCGCGCGTGACTGCGGCGCTCCCGTTCTGGCGACGGAGAATATAACCAAGAGCTTCGGCAATATCTCGGCGCTGCGCGGCGTCAATTTCTCCGCGCGCGCGGGCGAGGTCGCCGCCATCGTCGGCGACAACGGGAGCGGGAAGAGCACCTTTATCAAAATTCTTTCGGGCAACCTCGCGCCGGACGGCGGCGTCATCACCGTCGGCGGGCGGCGCTATGCGCGTCTGACGCCGAAGCAGTCGCAGGCGGCGGGCATTTCGACGGTTTATCAGGATTTGTCGCTCGACGACTACAGGGACGTGGCGGCGAATATTTTCCTTGGACACGAGCTGACCTACGGCGGGATTTTTCTGCGAAAGAAGAAAATGCGCGAGATAGCCGCGGAGCTCATCGAACGGCTCGACATAGGCATCCCGGACATCACGCTGCCGGTCGGCTCTTTCTCCGGCGGACAGAGGCAGGCGGTCGCCGTCGCGCGCGCCGTCTACCACGGGCGCAGGATAGTGATTTTCGACGAGCCGACGGCGGCGATGGGCGTGCGCGAGTCGGCGGCGGTGCTGCGGCTCATTGGCGGCCTCGCCGCGCGCGGCATGGCGGTCGTTATTATCTGCCACAACATGCACCAGGTCTTCGACGCGGCGGATACGGTGAGCGTCATGCGGCGCGGCAGGCTGCTGCGCACGGTGCGGACGGCGGAGACCTCTCTGGAGGATGTGCAGAGTATGATAATGGAAGCTGATTATGTTGATTGATAAATTTTTCCGGCGCGGCGGCGCGGAGGATGCGTTTCAGCCGCTTCTGCTGCTTGCGGCGCTCGCCGCGCTCGTCGTCGCGCTCGCGCTCTATTCCGACTTTTTCATGACGCGGAGGAACTGGCTGAACATCCTCGACAACCACATGGCGCACCAGCTTCTGCTCGCGATAGGCATGACCTTCGTTATTTCGTCGGGCGGCATAGATTTGTCGGCGGGCGCGGTGCTCGCGCTCTCAGGCATCGTGCTGGCGCTTGCCTTCGAGGCCGGGGCGGGCGTTCCGCTCGCGGTCGCGGCCGCCCTGCTCTCCGCCGCGGCTATGGGGGCTTTCAACGGCCTGCTCGCCGCGAGCTTTACGATAAACCCTCTTATTATCACGCTCGGCACGGCGTCCCTCTTCCGCGGCCTCGCGGTCATAATCACGGGCGGCACGCCCTTCTACGGTATGCCGAAGGAGTTCCTGCGGCTAACGCAAAATTTCTGCTCCGTCCCCGTGCCGGTATGGATAGCGCTTTCGGCGCTCGTCCTCGCGCTCGTCGCGCTGCGCTGCACGAGGTGGGGGCTCTACGCGCTCGCGATAGGCAGCAACTGCGAGGCGCTGCGCCGCCTCGGCGTGAACGTCGCTGCCTACAAGGTCTCCGTCTACGCGCTCAGCGGCTTCCTCGCGGGCGCGGCGTCGCTGATAATCTCCGCGCGGCTCAACACGGCGGAGGCGACGGCGGGCATTGGCATGGAGATGAACGCGATAACGGCGGTCGTCCTCGGCGGCACGCTGCTCAAGGGCGGCAAGGGGACGATAGCGGGGACGGCGGTCGCCTGCCTGCTGCTCTCCGTCATAAAAAACGGGCTGACGATGATGAGCGTCGACGCGCATTATCAGGAATTTATCATCGGGGCGCTGCTCCTCTCCGCCGTGATAGTCACGGAGCTGCGGCAGAAGAGGCTGATGCCGCGCGGAGGCGCGCAGCCGGTGAAAAAAGAAAACTAAACAAACGGGAGGAATTTTGCAATGAAAAGAGTCATGGCTGCGGCGCTCGCGGTTTTCACGGCGGCGGGGCTTCTTGCGGGAAGCGCCTTCGCCGCGCAGGAAAACGCGCGCGTCAAGGAAATCGAGAACACCCTGATGAAGCAGATCGGCGAGATGCCGAAGACGGGCGGCGGCGAAAAGCTCGGCGCGCTCGTCATATCGCTGACGAACCCCTACTGGGTGGGAATGAAGGACGCCTACATAGCGGCGGCCGAACAGTACGGCGTGAACATCGAAGTCATGTCCGCGCCGACGGAGGGCGACAAGCAGTCGCAGCTCGAGACGCTCAACGCGATGGCGCTCAAGGACTACAAGGCGATAGTGCTCTCCCCCATCGAGCCCTACAACCTTCTCCCCGGCATAATCCAGTGCAATAAGAACGGCATCCCCGTCATCAACCTCGGCCCCGGAATCAACGTCGACAGCCTGAAAGAAATGGGCGGGCGGCTCGACGGACGTCTCACCGTCGACTTTGCGCAGCAGGGCGAGCTTGCGGCGTCGGACATGGTGAAGCGCATCGGCACGGGCAAAGTCGCGATAATCCAGGGAATCCCCGGCGCGGCGCAGAGCGAGGGACGCACGGCCGGCGCGAAGAAGGTCTTTGAATCGACGAAGGGCGTGGAGCTCGTCAGCGTCCAGCCCGCGAACTGGGACAGCACAGCGGCCTACAACGCGGCGTCGGACATCATCCAGGCGCACGGCGACCTTAAAGGCATATTCTGCTGCAACGACGTCATGGCGCTCGCCGCCTCGCGCGCGCTGACCGACGCGGGGCTCAAGGACAAGGTGCTGCTCTACGGCGTCGACGGCACAGAAGAGGCGAAGACCGCTATAAAAGAAGGCCGCATGGACGGAACGATAACCTATCCGTCGTCGGCCTACGCGAAGGCCGCGGTCATAATGCTGCTCAAACTCGCGCAGGGCATGGACATGAGCCAGACCGTCTACTGCCCGCTCGACGTCATCAACACGGAGAACGTCGCGCAGTTCGATGGCTACATGTAAAAACAAGCCCGCGTTCCTAGTCGAAAGCTGCCTGCTCACCTTCGGCCTCGTATCGGTGAGCGAGGCGGCGCTAGCGGAAAGCTGGCGCGCGGCGGGGCTCGACGGGGCCCCGCTTTGCTGGATAAAGGACGGGGAAATAACGGTCGGGACGATGGAAGAATATCTCCCCTTCCGCGCCTCGCGCCCGAGCGGTAAATTTGCGCTCGACGATATAGACGCGGCGCTCGCTGGCAAGCTCTCAGGCGCGCTCACGGCATCCGGGACGATGGAGGTCTGCCGCCGGCTGGGCGTGCGCTGCGCCGTCTCGGGCGGAATAGGCGGAATCGGCGACGTTAAGGGCGAGGAGCTCTGCCCCGACCTTCCGGCGCTGCGCGACCTGCCCGTCGCGCTCGTCTGCACCTCGCCGAAGGACATGCTCGACATACCGGCTACTGTCGAATGGCTGCGAAACGCCGGCGTGCGCACGCTCGGCTGCGGAAGCGCCGTCTGCACTGGCTACGTCTTCAACGGCGAACCGGTAGCGCTCGACGGCGAATGGAACGGCGAAAAATGCGCGCCGCGTACTCTCATACTGCGCGGCATAGCGCCGGAGCTGCGGCTGAAGGACAGGGACATCCTCGCGCGCGCCGTCGCCGAGGGCAAAGAGGCGGAACGCGCCGGAAGATATTACCATCCGACGGTAAACGCCGCGCTCGACAGAATGTCCGGCGGATATTCGTCGAAGATACAGCTCGACTCGCTGATAAGCAACGTCCGCTTCGCCGCGAAGCTGACGGAAGCCGAATAACGGCGCAGAAATTCAATCGAACGGACATAATTTTCGGAAGGGACGTTCCCGCACGGAGCGTCCCTTCGTTTATATAGAGAGCGGCCCGAGCTGTGCCGGAGCCGGAGCCGCGCGTGTCGGGGCGAGGCTTTCGGCGCTGCGGCGCGTTCACTGCGCGCCGGTTTTTATCTGCCTTTTCTAGAATAGCATTGGTCAAATAAATAATACTCTTTTAAGACCTCTAGCGGCTCCGGAACGCCGCATATTTCGCGCGGTTGCGCACCGTTTGCGGAATTATGCGCCACGTTTGCGGCTGAGGATGAGGATACGGAACGGCGCCGATATCGACGCTCCCGCGGCGCTCGTCGATGCCGCGGGGCTTTGCGTCCGCCGGCGAAAACGCCGCGGTTGGAATGCTTCACATCATCGTGTCCGGTAGTGCGCGTCATCCTGATTAAACTTACAAAGAAATACAGCTGTCTCGTCATGCCGGGCTTGACGCAATGCGCTGTTCGCGCCAGCGAACAAATCGAAATATCTTTAGCGTATTGCTAACGCCCGATGAAGCGGGGCGGGCCCTATCGGCGGCGTTTTGCCGATGGACCCGGCATCTGGTGTCTTTGAACGCCGTCAAGCAGCGAAATCCAGAGTTACTGGGCCCCGCGTCGGAGCGTGGGGCGACGATGTGTGTTGTTTCTTATTATTAAGTTAAGCCGCTATATTTCCGCTCAGGCGGACGGCGCGAAGCGCGGAGTGACGAAACCAGTCGGTTCGCTCTTTGGGTGAACGATTATGCTGCGGAGGTACTCGCCGGAAAACTGGGAAACGGCAGAAATGAATAAGCGTCCGTAAAACAGAGGGCATATAAAAACGGGAGAAGCATGTGCCTCTCCCGTTCGTCGGTGCCGTTTGGTTTCTTACAGCTCTCTGGGCTGCGGGTTGTAGTGCGTATGGAGAAGGTGGTGCGATTTCTCTCCGAGCGGCTTGCCGAGCCAGGTGTCGTAGAGGGCGATGATGTCGGGGTTCTTGTGCGACTGGCGCAGCGTCTTGAGTTCGTCGACGCTGTAGAGGGCCGCGGTGCGCGCCGCGCGGATTTCCGCGTTGACGGGCTGCGGCTGGCCGCCGCCTCCGATGCATCCGCCGGGGCAGGCCATGACTTCGATGAAGTGGTAGTCGGCTTCGCCGGCGCGGACCTTGTCCATGAGGATCTTCGCGTTTTTCAGCGTGTGGGCTACCGCTATCTTGACTGTGACGGTCTTGCCGCCGATGGGAACGTCGACGGAGGCTTCCTTGATGCCTTCCATGCCGCGGACGGGCTGGAAGATGATGCCCGGGATGTCCTTGCCGTCGTTGAGTACGGCGTAGACGGTGCGGAGCGCCGCTTCCATGACGCCGCCGGTGACTCCGAAGATGGCTCCGGCTCCCGTGGAGGTGCCGAGCGGGCTGTCGTAGTCTTCTTCAGGCAGGTTCTTGAAGTCGATACCGGCGTTCTTTATCATGCGCGCGAGCTCGCGGGTCGTGAGGACCGTGTCGACGTCGGGTATGCCCGGGTTGCTCTGGAGCTGCGGGCGGACGCACTCGGCCTTCTTCGCGGTGCAGGGCATGATGGAGACGCTGTAGATGTCCTCGACCGGTATGTTCTGCGTCTCGGGCCAGTAGGTTTTGGCGAGGGCTCCGAACATTCCCTGCGGCGACTTCGCGGTGGAGAGGTGCGGCAGGAGGTCTGGGTATTTGATTTCGATGAAGTTGATCCAGCCCGGCGAGCAGGAGGTGATCATCGGGAGGACGCCGCCGTTGGTGACGCGGTCGAGGAATTCGTATCCCTCTTCCATTATGGTGAGGTCGGCGGTGAAGTCCGTGTCGAAGACCTTGTCGAAGCCGAGGCGGCGCAGCGCGGCGACCATTTTGCCGGTGACGACTTCGCCGGCGGGGAGGCCGAGGGCTTCGCCGAGCGCGACGCGCGTCGCGGGGGCGGTCTGGACTATGGTGTATTTCTTCGGGTCGGCGAGGGCGACGAAGACTTTTTCGGTGTCGTCGCGCTCGCAGATGGCCGCCGTCGGGCAGACGGCCGCGCACTGTCCGCAGTAGGTGCAGGCGACCTGGTCGAGGCCGAGGTTGAAAGCCGGTCCGACGATGGTCTTGAATCCGCGGTTGATGTATCCGTAGACGTCGAGGCCCTGGCGCTCATGGCAGGCTCTTATGCAGCGTCCGCAGAGTATGCATTTGTTGGGGTCGCGGACGAGGCTGGGGTTGCTCTCGTCTTTCTGGGCCGAGCGCTTTTCGCCGGTGTAGGGCACTTCGCGCACGCCGAGGTCGGCCGCGGTCTGCTGGAGCTCGCAGTCCTGGTTCTTCTGGCAGAAGAGGCAGTCCTGCGGGTGGTTGGCGAGCAGGAGCTCGACGACCGCTTTGCGCGTTTCGCGCACCTTGGGCGTGTTGGTGTGTACGACCATGCCGTCGGAGACGGGATATACGCAGGCCGCGCCGAGGCCGCGTCCGCCGACTATCTCGACCACGCATACGCGGCACGCGCCCTCTTTGGCGAGCTCAGGATGGTAGCAGAGCTGAGGGATGCGTATTCCGGCTTTGGCAGCGGCTTCGATTACGGTGAAATCCGATGGCACTTCTACTGTTTTGCCGTCTATTGTAACCTTAACGAGTTCCATGTTATTTTTACTCCCCTTCCGTTAGCCGAAATTAGCCGCGCACGATTGCCTTGAACGGGCACTTCGTGATGCACGCGCCGCACTTGATGCACTTCGCCTGGTCGATGACGAATTTCTTCTTCGGTTCGCCGCTGATTGCGTTGACCGGGCAGTTCTTCGCGCAGAGGCTGCATCCTTTGCAGGCGTCGGTTATCTTGTAGCTCAGCAGGTGGTGGCACTGGCCCGCCGGGCATCTCTTCTCCTTGATGTGCGCTTCGTATTCGTCGCGGAAGTAGCGCAGCGTGGAGAGGATGGGGTTCGGGGCGGTCTGGCCGAGGGCGCAGAGCGCGCCTGCCTTGATGGAGGTGGCGAGCTTTTCGAGCTTTTCGATGTCTCCCTCTTCGCCCTTGCCGTTCGTGATTCTTTCGAGGATTTCGAGCATGCGCTTCGTTCCCTCGCGGCACGGCGTGCATTTACCGCAGGATTCGGACTGCGTGAAGTTGAGGAAGAATTTCGCGACGTCGACCATGCAGGTGTCCTCGTCCATGACGACGAGTCCGCCCGAGCCCATCATCGCGCCGGCGGCGATGAGCGAGTCGTAGTCGATCGGCGTGTCGAGCAGCGATTCCGGCATGCATCCGCCGGAGGGTCCGCCTATCTGGACGGCCTTGAACTTCTTGCCGCCGATGATGCCGCCGCCGATGTCGAAGATGATTTCGCGCATCGTGATGCCCATCGGGACTTCGGCGAGTCCGGTGTTGTTGATTTTACCGGTGAGGGCGAAGACCTTCGTGCCTTTGGATTTTTCCGTTCCGAGCTTCGCGTATTCTTCGGCTCCGACGCGGAAGATGTAGGGGATGTTTGCGAATGTTTCAACGTTGTTGATGTTGGAGGGCTTGCCCCAGAGTCCCTTGACGGCGGGGAACGGCGGGCGCGGACGCGGCATGCCGCGGCGGCCTTCGATCGAGGCCATGAGCGCCGTCTCTTCGCCGCAGACGAAGGCTCCGGCTCCTTCCTTGATGTGGATGTGGCAGCTGAAGTTCGAGCCGAGGATGTTGTCTCCGAGGAGCCCGGCCTCTTCAGCCTGGGCGATGGCCGTCTTCAGGCGCTTGATCGCGAGCGGGTATTCCGCGCGGCAGTAGATGTAGCCTTCGTCGGCGCCTATCGCGTAGGCTCCGATGAGCATTCCTTCGAGTATCGCGTGCGGGTCGCCCTCAAGCAGGGAGCGGTCCATGAACGCGCCCGGGTCGCCCTCGTCGGCGTTGCAGATGATGTATTTCTTCGGGCCCGGCGATTTCTGGCAGAAGCCCCACTTCATGCCGGTCGGGAATCCGCCGCCGCCGCGTCCGCGGAGGCCGGTCTTCTTCATTTCTTCGACGACCTGCTCCGGCGTCATGGTGAGAAGGACCTTCGCGAGCCCTTCGTAGCCGTCGGCTCCGATGTATTCCTCAAGCGAATCGGGGTTGATGTGTCCGCAGTTCTTGAGGACGAGGCGGTGCTGCTTCTTGTAGAAGTCGATGTCCGCGTAGTCGGGCACGCGCTGCGCCGTGAGCGGCTCCTTGAAGAGCAGGCGGCTCACCACGCGGCCCTTTACGAGATGTTCGCTGACTATTTCCTTTACGTCCTCTTCGTGGACGTGCGTGTAGAACGTTCCTTCAGGATAGATGATGACGAGCGGTCCCTGCTCGCAGAATCCCTGGCATCCTGTCTCGACGACCTTTACTTCCTTGTCGAGCCCCTGCGCCTTGAGTTCTTCGTTGAGCTTCGCTATTACCTGCCGCGAACCAGAGGCGACGCAGCCCGTTCCGGTGCATACCAGTACATGCGCTCTTACGAGAGCCATAATATGTCTCCTCCCTTCGGCCTGTTACGCCTGCTTGCTCGGGATCTTGGCAACGACAAGATCTTCGACGACGACGCCGTTGATGAGATGGTCCGCGATGATGCGCGGAACGTCCGTCGGCTTGACCGGTCCGTAGGTGACTCTGTCTTCGCCGGGACGTACGACGTCGAGGAGGGGCTCCTTCTGGCACATGCCGATGCAGCCCGTCTGGAGGACGGCCACGTCGTGGATGTCGCGCTTCGCGAGTTCCTCGAGAACCGCCTTCATGACCTCACGGGCTCCCGCCGCTATGCCGCAGGTGCCCATGCCTATGATTATCTGTCTTTCGTTGAGCTTTCTGGCCTCGGTGTGCTCCTTGGCCTGCGCCTTTATCTTGCGGAGATCTTCAAGACTCTTGATTGCCATGTTCAGTTCCTCCAATCCGGTTTACGCGTACTTGTCGAGGATCGGGCCGACCGATTCCGGTGTAAGTCTGCCGTGCGTGTCGTCGTTGACCATGAAGACCGGCGCGAGGCCGCAGGCGCCTATGCATGCGACCGTCTCAAGCGTGAACTTGAGGTCCGGGGTTGTGGTCTGCCCCTCTTTGAGGCCCAGCTTGTCCTGGATGGCCTTCAGTACTGCCTTGGCTCCGCGGACGTGGCACGCCGTTCCCTGGCACGACCGGATGATGTTTCTTCCTCTCGGCTCGAGATGGAACTGTGCATAGAATGTCACCACGCCGTAAATCTGGCTGATCGGCACTTCGAGCTTGCTGCTGATTTCGATCAGGACTTCCTTCGGCAGGTAGCCGTAGATTTCCTGAGCCTGCTGAAGCACGGGAATGACGCTGCCCTTAGTGCCGCGGTATTTCTCGAGGAGCGCATTCAGCTGCTCCTTCTGCTCCGACGCCTTCTCCACCATAAAACGCACCCTCCTTAGTCTCCTCCCCGGGCCCTCCCGCCCGAAGAAATTAAGTGTAACCCCCAGAAGTTACATCTATGATTTTTTCTTTTTCCCCGCCCGAGCCCTCTTGCCAGGGTCGTGGGCAAAGCGCCGCCGTCGCGGCTATTGCGAAAAAGTACACAAAGCAAATTTATTATAGCCCGCTCAAACCGTTGCCGCAACAATTTTTTTGTTCGAGCGGAGCGTAAAAGCCGTTTTTGTTCATTTTTGTTTTTGGATATGGAACAAAGGGACTTGAAAAATACGGCGTTTCCCCGACGCGGCGGCGTGAAAAATTATTATCGCCGCACGCAGCGGCGCGCGCGGCAAATTTACGGCGAAGTCCGCCGACGCGCGAAGAAGACGCGGACGCGGGGAACCGGCGTGAAACCGCGAAGCGCCGCGCCGCATGTGCCCGGCAGCGTCAGGCGCGCGCCGTCGCGGCGGCTATGCGCCGCTTGCCGGACACGCACGCATCACCGCAGCTCGACGCCGAACGGCGCGCGGTACGAAAAAGGCCGCGCTCTTCGCGCGGCCCTGCGTGCTTTTGGAAAATCCGCTAGTCCTTGAAGACCGGCAGCTTTTCGAGATAAATCAAATCTTTGCCGTCGTAGCCGCCCTCTTCGAGAAGCACGGCGACCTTGCTGGCGACGGTGCAGCCCGTCTTCGCGAGCACCGCTTCGAGCGAATGCAGCGAGCCGCCGGTCGAGACGACGTCGTCCACGACGCAGACGCGCTTGCCGTCGAGCTTCGCCGCGTCCATCTCGTCGATGACGATTATCTGCTTCTCCGAGGTCGTTATCGACTTCGTCTCCTCTATAATCGGGTGCTCCATGTAGGCCTTGACCGACTTGCGCGCGACGACGTAGTCCACGCCCATGCGCGCGGCTATCGCGTGCGTCAGCGGGATGCCCTTCGCCTCGGGGCATACGAGCATGTCTATCTGTCCGAGGCCGCGGATTTTTTCAAGAAGCGCGTCCGCCGCCTTCTCTATCAGCTGCGTGTCGCCGAGCATGACGAACGACGCAATCGTGAGGTGCGGCGCGACGCGGACCTTCTTGAGCTCGCGCGTGATGCCGCAGAGGTGAAGCGTGTAGAATTCAGCCATTGTTGAAATCCTCCCTTAAAGTCCGAAGATTACCTTGATTGCCACGCCGGTCAGAAGCCCGTAGAAGGGGTTCCAGCGCGCGGTCGCGATGACGGTGGCGCCTATCACCATGCCCCACGGCGAGAAGCCGAAGGGCCCCTGCGCCGCCGGAGCGCTCGCGATAGCCGCCTGAATGTTTGAAATGAAGGTTACGAATACGCCGAGCACGAAAAGGAAGCCCGCTATCGACGAGCTGTGCAGGTAGCGTCCCATGACCGGAAGCAGCTTGAGGAACAGTATCGCCGCCATCATCAGCATCATCAGCACCGACGCGCCGACGGGGTGCGGGGCCGTCGCCGTGCCGGAAATTATAGCCTCGACCGGGCCGCCGCCGAAGAAGGACGAGAACATATCCGCGAGCGAGGAGTATATCGCGAGGTGGTCGATGTTCGCGTCGACGCCAGCGATGCTGCCCGTCACCTTGCCGAAGCTGATGTTCGCGCCGATGTTGAGGCACATCAGGCCGAGCGCGCCGGCGATGATCTTCGGGTGCTTCCATACCTGCCACTCGATGTTGCCCGTCGTGAGCTTCTCGTTGGACATGTCGAACTCGATGTGCTGCTGCTCGACCTTGCCCATATTTTTCAGAATGTTGAAGGCTATCGTCGCGATGATTACCGATATGATGACCGTCTTCGCGAGGTCGCCAGTTATGAACCATACGGCGAGCGCGGAAATCATCGAGACGCCGCCCGAGTACTTCTCCGAATCGAAAAGGTCTATCGAAAGATAGGCGAGCATGACGCCGACGCCCGCCATCATAGACGTTACGACCGTCGGGCCGACCAGCTCCACTATCTTCTCGTTAAGGCCGAGCAGCGACGGGATAAGCACGAAGACGCCGCCCCAGAAAACCGTGCTGAGGCGCTCGCGGCGCGACTGCGCGATTTTGCCCGTGACCGCTATCGTGTCCGCCTGGAACGAAACCGTAGCCACCGAGTCGAAGGCGAAGGAGCCAGCCGCTCCCACAAGAAACGCAAGCGCCGTCGGGAAGGCCGCGAAGCCGAGCGAGAGCGCGAGAAGCCCCTGCGGAACGCCGTTCAGCACCACCGCCACCGCGGCGAGCAGGTCTGTCATATACGCATCCATTAAAAATTTCCTCCTGCAAGAAAAAATTAAAACAACCAAGCGAAGTTACTCCACGCGCGCGGTTTTGTCAAGAATGCGGCGGAGTAAAAAAGAGGAGTTTTGTTATTTGTAAGCGTTATGATATGCATATCAGTAAGAAAACATCCGATAATTTATTTCTCATTACACAGCATCGCTGCTTGATATATTAGCGATAATAGTTATAGCTAAATTAGATATCAGAAGAAAAGAATTGGATGACTTTGTTTATTAATTCGTCCTCAATAGGCGACGTCATATGCTCTATTCTTTTAATCCACGCAACCTCCGAGCGAACCGAACAGTTGCTTAACGTCAGCGTTCGCAGCTGAGCATACGGCACAGCGGTATTTTCAGCGGCGGAATCGAATGGGTATGCGGAATTCAGATAGTATGCGTCGGAATGAAGCAATGTCTC
>UQVV01000027.1 GCA_900544635.1 uncultured Cloacibacillus sp.
CGATATTCCTGCTTGTCTTCGGCATCGTCCGCCACATCGAGCGGAACCGCATGGGCTACTACCTGCTCGCCGTCCGCGAAGGACAGGAGACTGCTGAATCGCTCGGCGTCAACAGCACCGTCGTCAAGCTCGGCGCTATGGCGCTCTCCGCGGCGCTCGCGGCGGGCTTCGCGGTCAGCGCGGATTTCATCTTCGGCCTTCCGCACCAGAGCCTCGAGAACTGGGCGCGCACGCTGCGTGAGGCGGTGCGCTGCGGGCTCTCGCATATATCGCTCTACCAGCTCTCGCTCGAGGAGGGCACGCCGTGGGAGAATCTTCCGCGCGAGATCCTGCCCGACGGCTACGCGCAGTACCGCTGGGCGCAGTGGTACCTTCCGCGGCACGGCTACGAGCAGTACGAGATAGCGAACTTCGCGCGCGCGGGACGAGAGAGCCGCCACAACCTCAATTACTGGCGCGAGGGTGAATACCTCGGAATCGGCCCCGGAGCCGCGAGCTACATAAACGGCACGCGGATGAAAAATTCCGGCATCCTGCGCGAATACGCGGCGGCGCTAGACGCGGGCCGCCTGCCCATACGCGAGAGCGAGAGGCTCGACGCTGAGGCGCGCGGACGCGAAGCCGCGGTACTCGCGCTGCGCACAGCCGCGGGCATAGAGCGCGCGGAATTCGCGCGAGAATACGGCGCGGCCGCGCTCGCGCGCGTCGAGCGCATAATGAGCGGCTTCCCGAAAAATCTCTATGAATCCGACGAGCGCGGCATCCGCCTCACGAAAAGCGGAATGCGCGTCGCGAACCTGATCTGGGAAGAGCTCGTATAACGCGCGCATACGCCGCCCCCTTGCACCTATTGCAAGGGTGTGGCTTACCCTTGCAGCTGCTGCTATAGGTCTCGCGGCCTATAGCCTCTCTGTCCACGGTACGCGCGCGCGGGGTGTGGACTGCATGGCTAGGGTGCGCGCACAAAATTCAGCCGCCCGCCCCGCATTTTCAAAAATTTCATATACAATACGTAAAGAACATAAATTGAGGGAGGAGTTCCCTTGGACGCAGAGATACAGAAAATAATGAGAAACATCCCGTCGATGGACAAGCTGCTCGCGCTTCCGTGGATTGCGGAATTTGAGGAGCGGCTCGGACGCGAGACGGTGAAGGCGCTGCTCTCCGACCTGCTAGCGGCACAGCGCGCGAAGATAATCAAGAACCGCGACACAGCCTTCGACGCTAACACAATCGCAGCCGACGCGCGCCGCCTGCTCGCGCGCCGCGCGCAGCACAGCCTGCGCCGCGTCGTCAACGCGACCGGCGTCGTGATACACACGAACCTCGGCCGCTCGCTGCTCGCTCGCGAGGCCGTCGAAGCGGTCAACGAAGTCGCTGGAGCCTACAACACGCTCGAATACTCGCTCGACCGCGGCGAGCGCGGACAGCGCAACGACCACGTCGAATGGCTCCTCTGCCGCCTTACGGGCGCGGAGGCGGCGCTCGCCGTCAACAACAACGCCGCGGCGGTCGTCCTCGCGCTCTCGGCGCTCGCGAAGGACAAGGAGTCCGTCGTCTCGCGCGGCGAGCTCGTCGAGATAGGCGGCTCCTTCCGCATCCCGGACATCATGGCGCTATCGGGCACGAAGATGGTCGAGGTCGGCACGACGAACCGCACGCACCTGCGCGACTACGAGGCCGCGATAACGGAAGAATGCGCGATGCTGCTCAAGATTCACCCCTCGAACTACCGCGTCACGGGCTTCCACTCCGCCGTGCCGCGCGAGGAGCTCGCATCTCTCGCGCACAGCCGCGGCCTCATCTTCATGGAAGACCTCGGCAGCGGAATGCTGATAGACCTTTCGGCTGCGGGCCTTTCGAGCGAGAACGACCCGACCGTCGCGCAGTCGCTCAAGGCAGGCTGCGACCTCGTCACCTTCTCGGGCGACAAGCTGCTCGGCGGGCCGCAGATCGGCGGCATCGTCGGCAAAAAAGAGCTCATCGCAAAATTGAAGAAGCACCAGCTGCTTCGCGCGCTGCGCGTCGACAAGATGACGCTCGCGGCCTTCGAGGCGACGCTTCGCCTCTACCTGCGCGGCAGGCACAACGACATCCCGACGATAGAAATGATATTCAAGCCCGAAGAGGAGCTCCGCGCCGCGGCGCAGCGCTTCGCGCGCAGGCTCAAAGCCTTCTTCAAAAACACAAGGATACAGCGCGTATATATCGAGCCCGTCCCCGTCGAGGACACCGTCGGCGGCGGCTCCTTCCCGCAGTCGGTGCTGCGCGGCTGGGCCGTCGCGCTGCGGCTGCCAGAGATGGGCAGCGCCGGCAAGCTCGCCGAGCGGCTGCGCCTCTGCGCTCACCCCGTCATAACTGGCGCAGGAGACGACCGCGTACTCTTCCACATGCGCACCGTGCGCCCCGGCGACGAAAAATGGATACTTGAGGCGCTCGCGGATATACTGCCGCCCGCGCGCGAAAGGAAAATATAAAATGGCTTTCTCCGAATATCCGTTCGTAATAGGCACGGCGGGACACATCGACCACGGCAAGACGACGCTTGTAAAACGTCTGACCGGCGTCGACTGCGACCGCCTCTCCGAGGAAAAGAAGCGCGGCATGACCATCGAGCTCGGCTTCGCGCCCTTCACGCTGCCGTCGGGAAAGACGGTCAGCATCGTCGACGTGCCGGGACACGAGAAATTCATCCGCCAGATGGTAGCGGGAGCCGCGGGCATCGACGCAGTCATGCTCGTCATAGCGGCCGACGACGGCGTAATGCCGCAGACGCGCGAGCACCTCGCGATACTCTCGCTGCTCGGCATCAAGGCCGGCCTCACGGTGGTCAACAAGATAGACCTCGTGGACGAAGAGATGCTCGAGATGGCGATAGACGACGCGCGCACGCTGCTCGCGGGGACCTTCCTCGAGGACAAGCCCATCGTCCCCGTCTCCGCCGTCACGGGCGCGGGCATCGACACGCTGAAGGCCGAGCTACAGAAGATGACGGAGACCTCCGAGGGCAAGAGCCGCAAAGGCGCCTTCTTCCTCCCCGTCGACCGCGCCTTCCACATTTCGGGCTTCGGCACGGTCGTCACGGGAACGGCGATAAACGGCGAGATACACGAGGGCGACGAGGTCGAGATACTGCCCGCGGGCCACGTCTCTAAAATCCGCTCGCTCCAGGTACACAGCACGCCGGTGCAGGTCGCGACAGCGGGCCAGCGCACGGCGGCGAACCTCGCGGGAATTTCGCTCGAAGAGGTACACCGCGGCGACGTCGTGGCTGCGAAGGACTGCTTCACGCCGTCGTGCTGCCTCGACGCGCGCATAGAGCTGCTCAAGGACGCGGAGCCGGTAAAGCACTGGCAGCGGCTCCGCCTGCACGTGGGCACGGCGGACACGCTCGCGCGCATCTCGCTGCTCGACAAAGAGCTCATACGCCCCGGCGAGACGGCGGCGGCGCAGCTGATAACGGAAGAGCCCGTCGTCACATCGATGAAGAGCTGCTTCATCCTGCGCACCTACAGCCCCCTCGTAACGGTGGCGGGCGGACAGATACTGATGCCGGCGGGCGAACGTCCGAAGAGCAAGCACGAAAAGACGGCGCTGATAAAATTCCTCGACACACTCGCCGCGGAGCCGCCGCTCAAGGAGCGCATCCTCGCGCTCATAGACTACCGCGAAATCATCACGGCCGCGGAGGCGGCGCGCATGAACGAGATAACCGTGACGGAGCTGATGCGCGCGATATCCTCGTGCGAGGCGAAGGGCGAGATAGGCATAGCTCGCGGCGCTGACGCGACGCTGATCTCCGGCGACAAGCTCAAGGAGCTCGCCGACACGCTGCGCCTCGCGCTCGAGAAATTCCACAAGGAGCACCCGGAGCGCAAGGGAATGCCCTGCGACGAATGCGCGAAGGCGATAGCGAACGGCGACGCGAAATTTGCGCGCGAGCTGCTCGCGCTGCTCGCGAAGCGCGAGATTATAAAATTCGAGGACGACCGCGCGGCGCTGCCGGAGTTCGAGCCCTTCGACGAGGATGCCTTCTCCTCCGACGTCGCGGCGCTCAGGAGCTTCGCGCTCAAAAAGGACTTCTCGATGCCGACGCTCGACGAAGCGCAGGATGCGCTCGGCTATTCGCCCGAACAGATGAAACGCATAATCTCCTACCTGCGCGAGCGCAAGGGCGTCGCGATAGTGACGGGCGGCTTCCTTCTCTTCCCGGAGATAGAGGCGGCCTTCATGGATAAAATTTCTTCGATAGAGGGAGACATAACGCTCGCCGCCGTGCGCGACGCGACGGGCAGCAGCAGAAAGTACGCGCTTCCGCTGCTCGAATACTTCGACAGCAAGGGCGTGACGCGGAGGGTCGGAGACAAGCGGATACTGATGAAAAAATAGCGAGTTGCGGCACACGCCACAAAACGACCTCTGGTTCAAAATAAGTTGCACATTTACACATTTTGATGTACAATCTGTAAAGGTCATTGTGGAGGTGAATTGTGTGCCCAATACGATAGAATCAATCCGCGAGATAATATCTCTCCACAAAGGGTCAAGGATCTCATACCGTGCGACAAACGGAAGGCGCAAGATAGAGGAACGCTCCGGCGTAATCCAGGAGACATATCCGAGCCTGTTCACGGTATTCATAGAGTCCCAGCAAAGCACAGTCTCGTTCAGCTACTCGGACCTTCTTACCAAAGAGGTGGAGCTGCAGTTGGAACCAAGCGGAGAAAATCTTTTCTGAGCTTCTTTGCCCGAACGAAGCCCCGGCTCAAGCGCCGGGGCTTTTTGATATTCCCATACGAAAGGCGGACGCACGCATGGCGGACGTAATACGGTGCCCGATAAAAATAAATCTTATATTGAGAGTGTTCTCAAAGCTTCCGAACGGCTATCATGAAATTTACTCGCTCTTCTGGCAGAAAACGGCGGCAGAGAGGTTGACAATTCGTCCGAAATACGATGAAATTATAGGAGATTCTCTTAACATTGAGGGAATGAAAATCGAGGGAGAAAATCTCGTTACGAAGGCCCTCGCCGCCGCGCGGAAACGCGCGGAGATACCGCCGCTCGACGTCGAGCTGAAATTTTTCCCCGCGGGCAGCGGCATAGGCGCGGGCAGCGGCAACGCCGGCGCGATGCTGAAGCTGATCGCCGCGAAATACGGCGCGAGGCTGAGCGACGAGGAAACGGCGCGGCTCGGGGCCGACGTCGCTTTCCTCGCGTCGGATAACGTCATGGCCGAGGCGCGCGGCGTCGGAGAAAAGATGACGCCCTTCGCGCCGCCCTTCGACTTGCGGTGGCTTCTCGTATTCCCCGAATGGAGCTCCGGGACGAAGGAGGCCTACGCGAAGCTCGACGCGCTGCGCGAAGCGCGCGGAGAGCGCCGGAACGTCGAAACGGCGGCGGACATGCGCCTCGTAGAGGCTCTCGCGCGCGGAGAACGCGCGGGGCTGATGCCGAACGACTTCTACGAGGTCTCGGCGGCTGAGCACGCCGAATACGCCGCCGCGGAAAGAACGGCTGAGACGACGGGCGCGCGCGGCTGGGGGCTCTGCGGAAGCGGCAGCGCCTTCTTTGCGCTCTACGCGGGCGCGGAAGAGGCCGCGGAGGCGGCGCGGGCCTTCGAAAGCATGGACTGGGTGCTGAAAACATATACAGTGGAGTGATTGCAATGAGAGGCCAGAGGACTGAGCGGCTCGTCAGGCTCGCCGCGAAATTCATGATGTGTCCGTCGAAGCTAATATCGCTGACGGATCTCGCGACTAAATTCAACGTTTCAAAGACCGTCATAAGCGACGACGTCGAGGTGATAAACTCCGCGATGGAGGCCGAGGGCTTCGGACAGATGATGGTCGACCGCGGCCGCAGCGGCGGCGCGCGCTTCATCCCCGTCTGCACGCCGGAATACCGCCGCGCGTTCCTCACGGAAATCGCCGAAAAGCTCGCCGATCCCGAGAGAAATCTGCCGGGCGGCCTTATCTACTACAGCGACCTCATATTCAACCCCGAATCCGCGATACTGCTCGGCTACTGCATGGCGTCGCTCTTCACGGAGACCGAGCCCGACGTCGTGATGACCTCGGAGGTCAAGGGCATCCCGATAGCGATGTTCGCGGCCTACGCGCTCGGCGTCCCGCTCGCAGTCTGCCGCTTCCGCAACCGTCCGAGCGACGGCGCGGCCGTCGGCGTCCACTACCCGACCGCAAGCGGCGACGTAAAGACGATGTACATCGGCACGCGCCAGATGAAGCGCGGCGGCCGCGTGCTGATAATAGACGACTTCATGCGCGGCGGAAGCACCGCGTCGGGCATGCTGCTCATGGCGAAACAGTTCGACGCCGAGGTCGCCGGCATAGGCGTCTTCATCGCCTACGACGAGCCGAAAGAAAAGGCCGTGCCGGAGTACCGCTCGCTGCTGACGCTGCGCCACGACGCTGGCGGCGAACAGCGGCTGACCGTTACGCCGGAGGACGCGCGATAAGGTTTTTCGCGAAAATACAAAAAGTATTTGACGTTTTGGGAAAAATGTCGTAGAATTCCCTCTTGTGGAAGGAAGGTGACTCCGCCATGAGCATTAAGGTAAACCTTGACGATTGCATCGGGTGTGGCGTGTGCGCCGAACTTTGTCCGCAAAACTTTAAGCTGGACGAAATAGAGGGCAAGAGCCTCGTGATCTCTCAGGATGTAACTCCCCTGACGAAAGAGGCCGCGGACAGCTGCCCGGTGTCGGCGATAGAGGTTTTCTAGCGGGACACATAGGAGGGCCCATAGCTCAATTGGTTAGAGCTCCCGGCTCATAACCGGATGGTTTCAGGTTCGATTCCTGATGGGCCCACCACCTTTTAAGAATTAAGACGTTTACGTTTTGCGTAAGCGTCTTTTTTTGTATTCAAAAGTTTTATTTTTAAGGCGGACGAAAGACCGCGGCACGGAGGGTGCGCCATGAAAATCGTAAAATTCGAGGACAAATACAGGCAGGCTTTCATCGACCTCAACACCGAGTGGATAACCAAGCTTTTCGGGAAAATCGAGCCCGACGACGTCGAGACCTTCGAGCATATAGACGAGCTCATCGCGGGCGGCGCGATGATATTCTTCGCCGTCGAGGACGAAAAGGTGCTCGCGGCGTGCATGGCGAAGCCCACGGGCGGAGGCGAATGGGAGATGTGCAAGATGGGCGCGGCGGGCCAGTACACGGGAACGGGCGCGGGGTACGCCGTCTTTGCGAAATGCAGGGACTACGCGATAGAGCGCGGGGCGAAACGGCTCTTCCTCGTTTCGAACGACAAGCTCGGCCCCGCGCTGCATATTTTCAAGAAAGCCGGCTTCCGCGAGTGCCCGATGGGACACTGCGAGTACGAGCGCGGCAACGTAGCATACGAATATATCGTCGAAAACGACTAACAAATCCGCGCGCCGTCAGCAATCCATGACGGCGCGCGGATTTGTACAAAAAATCGGCTGGCAGACGGCAGCCTATCGGTGCAATTCTGCTACTGCGCACGATGACTGGGAATCAACCATGTAAAGCGTCTTTCCCATCGCGCATAACAGCTTCATCATTGTGCTGAGCGTCGGCGATGTTTTGCCTGTTTCCAGGCGCGCAATGACAGATTGTTTGACGCCCGCCATCTCGCCTAGCTTCCGCTGAGAGATGCCCAATTCCTTTCGGATTTTTATCATCTCGTTGACAAGCGCTGCAGCGCCGCTGCCGGCGGCTTGTTCATCAGATGTTCTACGCTGTATCGCGCCGCCCTCGGACGTAGTCATGCCGGCTGTCCGTTCTCGTACAGTTCATTGCACGATAAATCTATATCGTCGTTCCATACGATACCGTAGCCGCCCACATCAACGCGCACGGCTTCAAACAGTCCATTCGTGGAGGCTAAAGCGCGGAACGCCGCCCATTTGTTAAAAAGCGGCTTCACGTCATATATCTTCTTTTCTCCGCTGACAAAGCCGACCAGCAGCTTATAATCTTTTTCCGGCTGTATCGTCGCTACTTTATGAAACATCTGAGCGCACCTCCTAAAGAAAGGCCGCACGATTATTCGAGCGGCGGCAGCTGTATAAATTCCTGCGTCTCCCATATCCTGCGAAGTTCGTCCTGATGCTGTCTCGCCCATTCGACGGCTAACTGGTAAGCTCTGTTCGGCAGCGAACCGTCACAAATTTCCAATGAATCTATCTCGATAGCCGCGGCGTATTCCCCATATTGGACATGGAAATGCGGCGGGTTATGCTCTGCGTTCATGAAGTACATTCTGATAATCAGACCGCAGAACTTTGCCTAGAGGCGCTAAAAACGTGCCTCTACCCGCGCGCGAGCAGCTTTATGACGGCGGTTTCGAGGCCGTTCCAGCCTGCGCCGCGGCCGCTTCTTTCTTCTATGCTGATGCGCAGGAGGTCGGAGATGAAGTCCGTCAGCGCGGCGCGGCCGTAGCGGCGCGCGGCCTGGGAGGCCATGCGCCAGGCGTAGTCCTTCGCGCCGAGCGCGCGTCCTATCGCGGCTCCGTCGGAGCCTAGGCTCGCATACCATGCGAGGCGCATTCTGTTGTGTATCGGGGTTATGGAGGGGATGAGGTCGGCTGACGAGGACATGGCGCGCAGGCTTTTCACCACGCCCACGGCGTCGCCTGTGCAGAGGCCGTCAAGCAGGCGCAGGAGGTTGCGGCTGCCGTCGTCGAGGCACATCTGCCGCACGTCTTCGGCGTCTATAGCGCCGGATTTTTTGAGAAATTTGAGGCTTTTGAGCTGCGCGCGGATTTCTTCGGGGTCTTCGAGGAGCTCGACGATCATGGCCGCGCCCTGCGCCGTGAGCGGCGCTTCGAGCTCTCCCGCGAGGCGCGTCACCCACGCCTGACGTTCGCGCGGCCAGCGCGGAAATTCTGCGGGCTTGACGACGCGGCATTTCGACAGGACTTCTTTGGGAATGAATTTGGAGGGCTGCGCTTTCGCGTCGCTTTCGTAGACGAGCAGGAGTATCACGTCGGACTGCGGCTCTACGACGGAGGTGAGCTTTTCCGGGAACGGTCCCATCGTGAAGGCCGATTCCACTACGACGAAGCGTTTTTCGTCAAAAAGGCCGCCGGTCATGTTGTCGGAGAGAAGGGAGTTCCACTCCCCTCCCTCCTGACGTCCGGCGGCCGTATATCCTTCTTTTTCAAGCGCCGCTGCGGTCTCCTCCAGCAGCCGTCTCTGGGCCGTTCCCGACGCGGCTATCAGGAGGAGCTGCGGCATCAGCCCTTCACCACTATGTTGACGAGTTTGCCGGGGACGGCTATCGTCTTGACTATTTCCTTGCCTTCGACGCGCTTCTTCGTCTCCTCGCGGCCCATGACCTCGGCGAGGAGGTCTTCTTTCGAGAGGCCGGCGGGGACGGTGAACTGCTCGCGCACCTTGCCGTTTATCTGGAGGACTATCGTGACGCTGTCCTCGACGAGCGCGGTCTCGTCCACCTCGAACCACTTGTGGACGGAGAGGAAGCTGTCGTTGCCGAGCATGTGCCAGAGCTCCTCCGTGATGTGCGGCGCGAAGGGCGAGAGGCAGCAGAGCAGCGTTTCGACGCCCTCGCGCTTGACGCTCCAGCCCTTTTCGTCGGCGGGGGCGTAGGCGATGAGCGCGTTGGCGAGCTCCATGAGGCGCGCGACGGCGGTGTTGAACTGGCGCTCGTCGCGGATGTCCTTCGTGACACGGTCGAGCGTGCTGTGTATGACGCGCTTCATGTCGCGCTCTTCCTTGAGCGTGATGTCCTTCATCGCCACGCGCTCGGGCGAGGCGGCCTTGAGTTGGTCGAGGCTGCCCTCGACGAGACGCCAGACGCGGCCGAGGAATCTGTTCGCGCCTTCGACGCCGCGCTCGGACCAGTCGAGGTCCTTCTCAGGCGGCGCGGCGAAGAGGATGAAGAGGCGCGCCGTGTCGGCTCCGTATTTCTTGATTATTTCGTCGGGGTCGACGACGTTGCCGAGGGATTTCGACATTTTTTCGCCTTCGACGGTCCACCAGCCGTGAGCGAAGACGCGGACGGGCGGCGTGAGTCCGAGCGCCATGAGCATCGCGGGCCATATCACGCAGTGGAAGCGGATGATGTCCTTGCCTACGAGGTGGCGCGCCGCGGGCCAGTATTTTTCCCATTTCTCGCCGGGCTCGGGGAAGCCGAGGGCCGAGATGTAGTTGATGAGCGCGTCGAACCAGACGTAGATGACGTGCTTTTCGTCGCCGGGGAGCGGGATGCCCCACTTGAGCGTCGTGCGCGAGATGGACTGGTCGCGCAGGCCGCTCTTTATGAAGCTGACGACTTCGTTGTAGCGTTCCTTCGGCATTATCGCGTCGGGGTGCTCTTCGTAGAATTTGAGAAGCGGCTCTGTGTATTTCGAGAGGCGGAAGAAGTAGGTCTCCTCCGTCATCTTCGTGAGCGGCCTGTGGCAGTCGGGGCAGGTCTGCCCTTCGGCCATCTGCGCCTCGGGTACGTAGGTCTCGCAGGGGACGCAGTACCAGCCCTCGTATTCGCCTTTGTATATGTCGCCAGAGGCCATGAGGCGGCGGAATACTTCCTGCACTACCTTCTCATGGCGCGGCTGCGTGGTGCGGATGAAGTCGTCGTTCTGGATGTTGAGCGTTTTCCAGAGGCGCTCGAAGTTCTGCACGACTTCGTCGCAGAGCTCTATCGGCGTTATGCCTTTCTTCTCGGCGACGGTCTGTATCTTCTGCCCGTGCTCGTCCGTTCCCGTAAGGAAATAGCTGTCGTCACCGCCGGATTTATGCCAGCGGCTCAGGACGTCCGCCGCTATCGTCGTGTAGGCGTGGCCTATGTGGGGCACGTCGTTGACGTAGTATATCGGCGTCGTGATGTAAAATGGTTTTCCTGACATCGCTTATGCCTCCCTGATGCAATTTTCTATTATGAATTTTTTTACGCTGTTTTTCTGCACGCCGAAGCGCGACGCTATCTCTTCGGCGGCGGCTTTCGTCGACGCGCCCGCCGCTACGAGCGCCGCGGCCTCTTCGCGCCAGTCGGCTTCGTCCGTTTCATCCTGCGTTTCCCGCGCGCCCTCGACGACGCAGACGAACTCGCCGCGTATCTTATCCTCCGGCATTGTATCACAAAAGGAGGCGAGCGTCCCTTCTATGCGCTCCTGGTGGAGCTTGCTTATCTCGCGCACGAGCGCGGCGCGGCGGTCGCCGAGCCCCTGCGCCATGAGCGCGAGGTCTTCGCGCAGATGGTGCGGCGCGGCGTAGAATACGAGCGTCTCGCGCAGATTTTTGAGCTGCGCTAGGCGCGCGAGCTTTTCATCTTTTTTGCCTTTGAGAAATCCGACGAAGACGAAGGATTCCATGCCGATTCCCGCGATGAGCAGCGCGGGGAGCAGCGCGTTCGCGCCCGGCAGGACGTCGAAGGGCAGGCCGCGCGCTATCGCCTCGCGCACGATTACCGCGCCCGGGTCGGAGAGGCCCGGCGTGCCCGCGTCGGAGACGAGCGCGACGCGCTGCCCCTCCTCGACGCGGCGCATGATCTCGTCCGCACGCTCGCGCTCGTTGTGCTCGTGGCACGAGAGCAGCGGCTTTTTTATGCCGAAGTGGTTCAGCAGCCGCAGCGTGTGGCGCGTGTCCTCGCAGGCTATAACGTCCGCATTGCGCAGCTCTTCGAGGCCGCGCAGCGTCATGTCCCCGAGGTTGCCGACGGGCGTCGGCACTATTATCAGCGGCATCGCGCTTCCTCCTTTTTCGTCCGTCTCATAAAATTTCGTATGCGGCCTTGAGCCGCGCCGTCTCTTCGCCATCCTCGCCGCGGATGAAGAGCGGCGGCTCGACGGCAAGGCCGCGGCTGCCCGAGCGCATCGCCTCGACGAGCGTCACGGAGGCGCGCTCGCCTGGCTTCGGGTGGACGCAGAGCATTATCTTCGGCGGCGTCTTGTATTTGTCGAGCAGCGCAAAAAGCTCTCCCGTCCTGTCCGCGCGCATAACGAGGTCTAGCCTGCCCCGGTTTTTCAGAAGGTAGTGCGCGGCCTTGATTATATCTTCGAGCGTGCAGCAGGAGCCGTGGAGCGCCGCGGCGCGCCCGTCGCTCGGGCTGCGGCGGCTGCTCTGCGCTTCGTCGTAGGGCGGGTTCACAACTATTCTGTCGAAGCTCTGCGCCGGAGCGATTTTTTTGTATTCGCGCACGTCGGCTGCGACAAATTCGGCTTTCAGGCCGTTGCTCTCCGCGTTGGCGCGCGCGAGCTCCACGAGGTCCGGGCGTATGTCTACGCCGGTCACGTCGAAGCCGCGCGGCGAGAGCAGCGTTCCGCGCTTCGCCAGTATCAGCGAAATCGCACCGTGCGCGCAGCCGATTTCCAGAATTCTCTCGCCAGCCTTGGGACGCGCGAAGTGCGCCAGAAGTATCGTGTCGACGTTGACGCGCAGGCCGCTTTTTTCGTCGGGCTGGACGAGGCGCAGCGCGCCGTTCACGAGGCTGTGCGGCTCCATTACGACCAGTCCTCCAGCCGCACGCCGACGACCTGCGAGAGCCCTTTTTCCTGGAGCGTCACGCCGTAGAGCACATCGGCGCGCTCCATCGTCGCGCGGCGGTGCGTCATGACGAGTATCTGCTTGTTGTTTCGCGCGTATTCCTTCGTGAGTTCGCTGAAGCGGCGCAGGTTCGCCTCGTCGAGCGCCGCGTCAACCTCGTCGAGGACGGCGAGCGGCGACCCTGCGACCTCCATCGTTGCGAAGAGCAGCGAAATCGAGATGAGCGTGCATTCGCCGCCCGAATACTGGCTCAGTATCTGCGTGTGCTTGCCTGGGAAGCGCGCCTCTATGTCGACCCCGCAGTTCCATATCGTCTCGCCCTCGGTCATCGTGAGGTGCGCCTCGCCGCCGCCGAGCAGCTTGCTGAATATGTCGCAGAAGCGTCCGTCGACGCGCACGAGCGCCTCGGTGAACTGCCTGTGCGCCATAGCGTCGGCATCGGTTATGAGCCGCTCTATCTCGCTCATGCTCGAACGCACGTCGTCGAGCTGTTCGCCGAGGAAGGCGAGCCTGTCTTTCAAATTCTGGTCCTCCGACAAAACGCCCATGTCGACGCAGCCGAAGGATTTTATCTTTCTGTCGCTCTCGCGGATGCGGCGGCGCAGCTCCTCCGCCGTCACGTCCCGCGGCAGGTTTTCCGGCCCCTGATAGGGATATTGTTCTTCCCATGTCGATATGAGCTCGGCGAGCTCGCGTTCGGATTCGTTTTTCTTCGACTGCGCGAGAGTGAATTTCTCCGATTCGCCGCGCATTCTTTCGTCGGCGGCGTTCCGGCGCGCGGCGACGAAGGCTTTGAGCTTTTCAAGCTTCGCGTAGAGCTCGCCGCGCTCTTCCATGCCCGCGAGCAGCTCCTTGCGGCGGTTGTGTATTTCGAGGCAGCTGCCGCCGACGCGCGCGAGGTTCGCGCGCTCGCGCACGCAGCTTTGGTCGAGCGATGATATTTCTTCTTCGAGGCGGCGCAGCTTGCCCTCGGCGGACTTCACCTCTCCGCGCACGCGCTCCATCAGCGCAAAGCCGGACGACAGAGCACCCTCCGCTACGGAGAGCCGCGCGCGGCAGCTTTCGCGTTCTTCTATGAGCTTGTGGTCGTCCTCGACGTCGGAGGCGGCGTCGCGCTTTTCTTCAAGCTCGTCCTGCGCGGCAAGCAGCGCGGCCCAGTTCTGTCCCTCGGCTTTAATCGCATCGAGGATGCGTCCGCGTTCGCCCG
>UQVV01000028.1 GCA_900544635.1 uncultured Cloacibacillus sp.
TCTCTCTTCAGGCGCCTTGTCGATCATGTCGAACGGCGTGAAGTCGGCCTGGCCGTGACGGGCGAGCGTCTTCGTGATGGCGGCCGTCAGCGTCGTCTTGCCGTGGTCGATATGTCCGATCGTACCGATATTGAGATGCGGCTTGTTACGTACAAAATGTTCCTTTGCCATATTGACTTACCTCCTCTGATAATACTTAAACCTACGCTTTCAGCAGCTCTTCGGCTACGTTGCGCGGTACTTCTTCGTAATGGTCGAAGCTCATGGTGTACGAGGCGCGTCCGGAGGTTTTGCTTCTCAGGTCGGTCGCGTAACCGAACATTTCCGCAAGCGGGACGAAAGCTTTGACGATGCGCGCGTTGGCGCGTACGCCCATCTCCGCCACTCTGCCGCGGCGCGAAGAAAGGTCGCCGATAACGTCTCCCATGTATTCCTCCGGAACGACGACTTCGACGTTCATTACGGGTTCCATGAGGACGGGGTCGGCTTTCTTCAGAGCTTCTTTTATTGCCATAGAGCCGGCGATGCGGAAGGCCATTTCCGAGCTGTCGACCTCGTGGTAGCTTCCGTCGACGAGCGCGACTCTGATTCCGATGACGGGATAGCCGCCGAGTACGCCGTTGTTGAGCGCATCCTCGACGCCCTTCTGCGCGGCGGGGATGTATTCCTTCGGAACGACGCCGCCGACGATCTTGTCTTCCCATTCGAAGCCTTTGCCGTCTTCGAGCGGTTCGATCTCAAGGACGACGTCTCCGTACTGGCCTTTACCGCCGGACTGTCTTACGAACTTGCCCTGGGCTCTCGCGGGCTTGCGTATAGCCTCGCGGTAAGCAACCTGCGGACGTCCGACCTTGACTTCGACATTGAACTCTCTGCGGAGACGGTCGACGATGATTTCAAGGTGAAGTTCGCCCATACCGCTGATGAGCGTCTGACCGGTATCTTCGTTGACCGAAACGCGGAAGGTCGGGTCTTCTTCCGAAAGGGCTTCGAGTCCCTTTGCAAGCTTGATCTGGTCCGCTTTGCTCATAGGCTCGACGGAGAGCGAGATGACAGGCTCGGGGAATATAAGGTTTTCGAGAAGCACGGGACGCTTTTCATCGCAGAGCGTATCGCCGGTGCGGACCTGTTTGAGGCCCGGGATGGCTACGATGAGGCCGGCCTGCGCGTTCTCCATTTCCTCACGCTTGTTGGCGTGCATGCGGAGTATGCGTCCGACTCTTTCACGGCGTCTCGTATTGGTATTGTAGATGGACATGCCGTTCTCAATCGTACCGGAATAGATACGACAGAAAGCAAGGCGTCCGACGAACGGGTCGACCATGATCTTGAAGGCGAGAGCCGCGAACGGTTCGCTCGCGTCGGCCTTGATTTCGATTTCTTTCGACGTGTCGTCGGGATCAACCCCGATAACGTGCGGCATATCGAGCGGGCTCGGCAGATATTCCACTACCGCGTCGAGCAGCGGCTGGACGCCCTTGTTCTTAAAGGCGGAACCGCACATGACGGGAACTATCTCAAGGCTGATCGTGGCCTTTCTGATGACTTTTTTTACGAGCTCGACGGGGATTTCCTGACCTTCGAGGTACATCTCCATCATCTCGTCGTCATGGTCTGCCAGCATCTCAAGCATTTCCATTCTCGCAAGGGCGGCCTCTTCCTCAAGCTGCGGAGGAATGTCCGCGTTGTGGAACGCGGTGCCGAGAGTGTCGTCGTATATGACAGCCTTGTAGTTTACAAGGTCTACCATGCCGGTGAAGCCGTCTTCAACTCCGATGGGAAGCTGAATGGGAACGGCCTTGGCTCCGAGGCGCTTGCGCATCTGATCAACGACTGCGGAGAAATCTGCGCCGACTCTGTCCATTTTGTTGACGAACGCTATCCTGGGCACTCCGTACTTATCAGCCTGACGCCATACGGTCTCGGACTGCGGCTCAACTCCGCCGACGGCGCAGAATACCGAAACAGCGCCGTCGAGAACGCGCATGGAACGCTCGACTTCTACAGTAAAGTCCACGTGCCCGGGCGTATCAATGATATTGATCAGGCAATCGTGCCAGAAACAGGTAGTAGCGGCCGAAGTAATGGTAATGCCACGTTCGCGCTCCTGCTCCATCCAGTCCATCGTTGCGGCGCCTTCATGCGTCTCGCCGAGCTTGTGTTTGCGGCCGGTATAGAACAAGATACGCTCTGTAGTCGTCGTCTTACCCGCATCTATATGCGCAGCTATTCCTATATTGCGCACTTTGCTTAAATCGATGCCCTGCATCGTCAACACCACCAAACCAGATTAGAATTTATTATCTTCACTACCAACGGTAATGAGCAAAGGCGCGGTTGGCTTCAGCCATGCGGTGAGTATCTTCGCGCTTCTTTACTGAACCGCCCTCACCCTTGCAGGCGTCGCCGAACTCTCTCGCCAGGCGTTCCACCATCGGTATGCCCTTGCGCGAACGCGAGTAGCTGATGATCCATCTGATCGCCAGCGCCTGCGCTCTGTCAGGCTTTACTTCGACGGGAACCTGATACGTGGCGCCGCCGACTCGTCTCGGACGAACCTCGACAAGCGGACGGACGTTCGTCATAGCTTTTTCAAAAACCTCGCCGGGCTCCATGTTGAGCCGGCTTCCGGCCAATTCCAGCGCACCATAGAAAATACGCTCAGCGGTGCTCTTCTTTCCGCCCATCATGAGACAGTTGATGAACTTCGTCACAGATGCGCTTCCATAGATGGAATCGGGCGGCGTTATACGTTTCTTTACATGACCCTTACGCGGCATAAATAACTACCTCCACTGAAATTCCAAAACTACTTCGGTCTGCGTGCACCATAGAGCGAACGGCTCTGACGGCGGTTTTCGACTCCGCCGCAGTCAAGCGTACCTCTGATTATGTGATAACGAACGCCAGGCAGGTCCTTTACACGGCCGCCGCGGACGAGCACGACGGAGTGCTCCTGGAGATTGTGTCCTACGCCGGGGATATAGGCGGTGACCTCTATACCGTTCGTAAGACGGACACGCGCGACTTTACGAAGAGCCGAGTTAGGCTTCCTCGGGGTAACCGTGTAAACGCGGGTGCAGACGCCGCGGCGCTGCGGGTTCTCCTGAAGCGCAGGCGCGCTCGAACGACGTCTTTTTTCCTCTCTGCCCGTACGAATGAGCTGACTAATTGTTGGCAAATAGCTCCCTCCTTCTCATAGTAGTTGTTCTACTTTTTAAGAATCGCCGCGACCGCCGTCTTATGCGACACAACGCAGGCTCTTCCTAACTTCACCGAATCTTCCGCAATCTCTACGGGCGTCTGCGTCTCAAGCGACGCTCTCCTGACTTCTCCCGCAAGCTTTTCATCGGCGTCGTCCGCCAGAAATATCTTCAGCACCTCTCCGCGCTTCAGGCTTCTCATGACGCTGTTGAAGCCCGCCGTTCTCGGCGAGGAGGATAATTCATTTAAAGGCACACGAACACCTCCTGTGCGCAGCCGCACCGATATATATTAACAGCGCAGTGCGCGCGTGTCAATAAACACGGCGCTCTGCGCTGCGAAAATTATTTTATCGCAGATTTTTTACTCTGCGAAGGATGGCTCTGACGCTTCGACTTCCGGAGCGTCGCCGCCGATTTCCGTTATCTCGACCTTGCGGTGGCGCTCAACGCCGGTGCCCGCGGGGATGAGCAGTCCGATGATGACGTTCTCCTTCAGTCCGGCGAGCGTGTCGACGTCTCCGCGTACCGCGGCGGCGGCGAGGACCTGCGCCGTCTGCTGGAACGACGCCGCGGAGAGGAAGCTGTCGGTCGCAAGCGCCGCCTTCGTCACGCCGTGGACGACCGGACGCCACTGCGGCTCTTCGCTGAGCCGGCGGACAAACGAAACGCGCTGCATGAGCTTCTTGTACTCGGAGGCCGACGACTTGGAGCGGACGGTGATCGTTCCCGTCGCGACGGCCGCTATCTTCTCGAGCAGCGAGCTTGTGATCTCCTGAGCTCCGGCCGCGACGACCTCGCCCTTCTCGTTGGCGACGGGCTCGAGCAGTATCTTGCCGAGCACTCTTTCGGTGAGCAGCTGCTTCAGCACGCGCTCGCGCGTGAGTATCATGTCGTCGCACTCCACTCCGCTTATCGAGCCGTCGATGATGCCGCTGATGACGGAGCCGTCTATCACATGCGGTATGTTCTCGATGATTTCTCCGTCGGCGTTGAAGGCCTGCTTCACGGACTTGCCGAAGTAGTGGTCGATGAGCGAGTGGTGCATCGCGTCGGTCAGGTTGATGACCTCAGGCGACTTCCAGAGCTTTATCTGCTTTACGTTGTGCTTCTTGAGAAGCTCGATTACTTCGTCGCTGAGCACGGCGTCGGATTTCACGACGACGCTGCCGGATTCGTCGGCGACGTCGCCGGCTATCCACGACTTGTCTTTGTTCTCTTCGAGCAGGTTCATGTCGCGGATGTAGACGGGCTGCGGCGCGAAGCCTGTTACCGCCGTGAGGTCGGAGGATGCGAGGCGCGTGCCTCCGGCTATGAGGACCTCGCCGGTTTCGGGCGACTTGAAGTCGCCGATAAGCTCGAGCCCTTCCATAGCGCGTCTGAAGTTGGTGTCTCCGATTATGACGCGGACCTCGCCGGCCTGGTCTTCGGCGATTATCTCAGTCGCGGTTCCGCCGGGCTGGAGTATCGCCTCGAGCGTTCCCTTGCCGAAGGACGAGTAATCCTGTCCGCCGTTCTCGGGAGTGGCCGCGCCTATGACGTCGACGATTCTGTAGTCCTTTATGAAGTTGTAGGACTCTTCGAGCGACGCGGCGTTCTGCGCGCGGATCTCTTCTACGGCTTTCTCGAGGTCGTCCTTCCAGACGAGCTCGCCCGATACGAAGGCGCTGTCGCCTTCCTTCATAACGCGGACGCGGTTGACCGGCGCGACCTTGCGCAGGATGGTCTCGATGTGCTTGTCGTTGATGGAGACGCCCTGCGAGCGGTAGACTTCCTGAATGCCGTCGAGCAGATAATGCTGGACAGCCTCAAGCCCTTCGACCTCGAGCAGCTGCTGCGGGTCGATGTAGCCTTCGGTGAGGATCTGCCCCTTCTTGATGTGGCTGCCTTCTTCGATGCCGGAGAGCAGGTTCTGCGAGGCGGGGATGTTGTATGAGACGCGCTCCTCAGTCCCGTCCTCGTGCTCCTTGGCTATTATGAGCTTGCGCTTGCCGTCCATCTCGCGAAGTTCGACGAGCGTGCCTTCCTCTTCGGCGAGGATGGCGACCTTCTTCGGGCGGCGGACTTCAAAGAGCTGCTCGATGCGCGGAAGACCCTGCGTGATGTCTTCTCCTGTGAACTGACGGACGCCTCCGGTGTGGAAGGTGCGCATCGTCAGCTGCGTGCCGGGTTCGCCTATCGACTGGGCGGCTACGACTCCGACCGACTCGCCTATCGCGACCTTCTTTCTCGTCGCGAGGTCGCGTCCGTAGCACATGCGGCAGATGCCGTGGCGCAGGCCGCAGGTCAGCGGGCTGCGCACCCAGACGGAGGTGATGCCGAGCGACTCGATGTATTTCGCCTTCTCGGCGCTTATCTCTTCGTTTCTTTCAAGTATCAGCTCGCCGGTCTCGGAGTTCCTGACGTCCTCGAGGCTTACGCGGCCCGTGAGACGCTCGGCCATTCCGATTGTAACCTTGCCGTCCTGCTGGAGCAGCGGACGAATCTCAACGCCGTGATGCGTGTCGCAGTCTTCTTCGGTAACGATGAGGTCCTGCGCGACGTCGACGAGGCGGCGCGTCAGGTAGCCGGACTTAGCGGTACGGAGAGCCGTGTCGGCGAGTCCCTTTCGGGCTCCGTGCGTGGATATGAAGTATTCCAGCGTGTTGAGCCCTTCCTTGAAGTTCGCCGTGATCGGGTAACGGATGATGCGGCCTGACGGGTCGGCCATGAGTCCGCGGATACCCGCCATCTGCGCGACCTGTCCGCGGGAGCCTCGGGCTCCGGAGTCGACCATTATCCAGAGGGCGTTGGTGAGGTCCATGCTCTCCATGATCTTGTCGGCGATGCGGCGTCCAGCGTCGGCCCAGAGGATATCCTTCTGGCGCATGTATTCGTCCTCGGTCATGATACCCATTTCGTACTGCGAGGTGAGGTCTTCTTCCTGCACTTCGGTTACGTCGAGTATCTCGCGCTTTTCCTTCGGGACTATTATGTCGCCGACGCCGAGGCTGATGCCGCTGACGGTCGACCAATGGTAGCCGAGCGACTTTATCGCGTCGAGCATCTCTACCATGCCGGTCTGGCCCACTTTGTCGTAGGCTTCGTCAAGCAGCTTGCCCATTTCTTTCTTATTGATTATGTCGTTTTTATAGCGGAAGCCGGGATGCAGCGCGCAGTTGAAGAGCACGCGGCCCGGAGTCGTCTCTATCCACTTGCCGTCGACGGTGTCGCACTCCCACTCGGGGGCTTTCTTGAGCATTATCTTCGAGTTGACGTGGACGAGCTCGTGGTCAAGCGCTGAGAGGACGTCGTCCATGTCGCGGAAGTGCATGCCTTCGCCCTTCATGCCCTCGCGCATCGTCGTCAGGTAGTAGACGCCGAGGATGATGTCCTGCGTCGGCGTGACGACAGGCTTGCCGCTCGCCGGTGAGAGCAGGTTGTTCGAGGAGAGCATGAGGACGCGCGCCTCGGTCTGCGCTTCTAGCGAGAGCGGGACGTGGACGGCCATCTGGTCTCCGTCGAAGTCGGCGTTGAAGGCCGTGCAGACGAGCGGATGGAGGCGTATCGCCTTTCCTTCTATAAGGACCGGCTCAAAGGCCTGGATGCCGAGGCGGTGAAGCGTCGGCGCGCGGTTGAGCATGACGGGATGGTCCTTGATGATGTCCTCGAGAATTCCCCACACTTCGTCGCGTCCGCGCTCGATGAAGCGGCGCGCGCTCTTGACGTTCGGCGCAAGCCCGCTCTCGACGAGCTTGTGCATGACGAAGGGCTTGAAGAGCTCGAGCGCCATCTGCTTCGGAAGACCGCACTGGTATATCTTGAGGTGCGGGCCGATTACGATGACGGAGCGTCCGGAGTAGTCGACGCGCTTTCCGAGCAGGTTCTGGCGGAAGCGGCCCTTCTTTCCGCGCAGCAGGTCGGTGAGGCTCTTGAGCGGACGGTTGCCCGCGCCGAGCACCGCCTTGCCGCGGCGGCCGTTGTCTATCAGCGCGTCCACGGACTCCTGGAGCATACGCTTTTCGTTGCGCACGATAATCTCGGGCGCGCGGAGCTCCTGGAGCTTGCGGAGACGGTTGTTGCGGTTGATAACGCGGCGGTAGAGGTCGTTGAGGTCCGACGTGGCGAAGCGTCCGCCGTCGAGCTGGACCATCGGGCGAAGGTCCGGCGGGATGACGGGAAGGACGGAGAGCACCATCCATTCGGGGCGCGAGTCGCTCTTGCGGAAATCCTCGGCGACCTGGAGGCGCTTTATGAGCTTGCGCTTCTTCTGTCCCGAACACTCGGCGATCTCTTCGCGGAGCTGGTCGACGAGCGTGTCAATGTCTATCTCGTGGAGCAGCGTGTAGACGCCCTCGGCTCCGATGCCGGCCTTGAAGTTCGGGTCATAGGCGGCGCAGAGAGCCTGCTCGCGCTCGAGTATGATGTCGCCGCGCTCAAACGGCGAATCTCCGCCGTTGATGACTATGTAGCACGGATCTTCTATCGTCTCGCTCTCCTCGGCGGCCTGGAAGCGCTTGGGATATTTCTGCGTGTAGAGGCGCGACTCGCTCTCGGAGATGACGTCGTTCTTCGCGAACGGAAGGTGGACGACGGCCGTGACGATGTAGGCTTCCTGGTTGTTGAGGACGGCGCGGTCTGCCTTGAGCTCCGGATCGCGCTCAAGCATGACCTTTTTCTTCGTCTCAGAGACCATCTTCGCCCCGTCGACGGATTCGCCTTCCTTATATATTCTGTACGCAGGCTCGACCTTGAAGAGGTCGTCGCCGAAGTCGCTGCGGAAGCGTCCTACCTGCGCCGCCGTTATGATGTCGCCTTCGTCGACGGGAACGTCCTCGACCCTCGTGATGCGGAAGGCCTCTTCGGCCTTGAACTTCGGGTCGTAGAAGCGGTGGATGCGCTCCTCCGAGGCGGACATGAGCGAACCGCGGCGCGCGAGGTCTATCCTGCGCCCTTCGTTGACTACCTTATATACCTTTTCGCGGCGGCGCGTCGGCGCGAAGTAGACGACCTTCTCGAGGTCCTTCGTCGAAGCGCCGAGCAGCAGGCTGAGGCGGCTCGGGATGCCGCGCAGATACCAGATATGCACGACGGGAGCCGCAAGCTCGATGTGCCCCATTCTTTCGCGGCGCACGCGGTTGTCGGTGACTTCGACGCCGCAGCGCTCGCAGACGACGCCGCGGAATTTCGGGCCGCTGCGCTTATATTTTCCGCAGGCGCATTCGTAGCTCCTGATGGGTCCGAATATGCGCTCGCAGAAAAGGCCGTCTTTCTCCGGCCGGAGCGACCTGTAGTTGATCGTCTCCGGCTTTTTGACTTCCCCGCTGGAGAGTTCCCTGACCCTCTCCGGGGAAGAAAGTCTCATTCTTACTCCGGCGATTTCATGGCCTATGTTAGTCATTAATCTTCATCCCCCTGGTCACCGGTCTCCGTGCCGCTTTCAAACAGATCGTCGCTCAGCGCCGCGGCCTCTTTTTCTTCGTCCGTCTCGTGCAGCTCAAGGCCGCTGTACTCCGCCGCTCCTTCGTGGAACAGGTCGTCTATGCCGCCAGCTCCGCGGCCCTTGGAGACCGCGTCGGCGTCGCTGAGGAAGGCGGCGTCGATGTCGTCGACGGTCGCGTCAGGCTTGAACGATACGCGGCGCTGGCCTTTCTCCTCTTCCTCGCTGAGCACGAGCTCGCCGAACGTGCCGTCGGCGTACATAATTTCAACGTCGAGCGCAAGTCCCTGGAGTTCCTTGATGAGGACGCGGAAGGACTCGGGAACGCCGGGCTTCGTGAGGTTCTCGCCCTTGACGATGCGCTCGTAGGTCTTGAGGCGTCCGCGGATGTCGTCGGACTTGACGGTGAGCATTTCCTGCAGCATGTGGGCCGCGCCGTAGCCTTCGAGCGCCCAGACTTCCATTTCTCCGAAGCGCTGTCCGCCGAACTGCGTCTTACCGCCGAGCGGCTGCTGCGTGATAAGGCTGTACGGTCCTATCGAGCGCGCGTGGATCTTGTCGTCTACGAGGTGTATGAGTTTCAGCATGTACATGACGCCGACCATGACCTTGTTGGCCATCGGCTCGCCTGTACGTCCGTCGTATATCGTTATCTTGCAGTCGTCGCGCATCTCGGGGTACTTCGTCTCCTGGATTTTCTTGATGTCGGAGGCGATGTCTTCCGAGGTTACGGATTCGAATACCGGCGTGACGACCTTGTAGCCGTTCTCTCTCGCGACGAAGCCGAGCATCGTTTCGAGAACCTGTCCGAGGTTCATACGGCTCGGAACGCCGAGCGGGTTGAGGACGACGTCGACCGGCGTGCCGTCGGAGAGGTATGGCATATCTTCTTCGGCCATGATGCGCGAGACGACGCCCTTGTTTCCGTGGCGGCCCGCCATCTTGTCGCCTTCCGTAATTTTGCGGAACTGCGCGACGTAGACCTTTACGACTTCGTTTACGCCGGCGCTGAGGTCTTCGCTGTTCTTTTCGCGCGAGAGGCGTTTAATCTCGACGACCTTGCCGCCTTCGCCGTGCGGGACGCGCAGCGACGTGTCGCGGACTTCGCGGGCCTTTTCGCCGAATATCGCGCGCAGAAGCTTTTCTTCCGGCGACTGGTCGGATTCGCCCTTCGGCGTGACCTTTCCTACGAGTATGTCGCCGGCCTTGACCTCGGCTCCGATGCGCACGATTCCGTCCTCGTCGAGGTTTTTCAGCGCGTCTTCGCCGACGTTCGGGATGTCGCGAGAAATCTCTTCGGGGCCGAGCTTCGTGTCGCGCGATTCGACCTCGTATTCCTCGATATGTATTGAGGTGTAGAAGTCCTCTTTTACGAGCCGCTGAGAGAGCAGGATGGCGTCTTCGAAGTTGTAGCCCTCCCACGAGACGAAGGCGACGAGGACGTTGCGTCCGAGCGCGAGCTCGCCCTGGTCGCAGGCCTGGCCGTCGCCGATTATCTCGCTCGCGTCGACGTGCTGTCCGTGCGAGACTATCGGGCGCTGGTGTATCGCCGTGCCCTGGTTCGAGCGGCGGAACTTCTGCATACGGTATTCGTCGTAGCCGCCGTCGTCGGTCTTAATCTCTATCCTGTCGGCGTCGACGTATGTGACGGTTCCCGCGCGGCGCGACACGACGCACGAGCCGGAGTCCTTCGCTATGCGGTGCTCGATGCCCGTGCCGACGACCGGCGAGTCGGGGAATACGAGCGGGACGGCCTGGCGCTGCATGTTGGAGCCCATGAGCGCGCGGTTGGCGTCGTCGTGCTCGAGGAACGGGATGAGCGCCGTCGAAACGGAGACTATCTGCTTCGGCGATATGTCGAGGTAGTCGAGCTCCTTCGGGTCGACCTCTATGGTGTTGTCCTGGTGACGGACGTAGACGCCGCCGGTCGAGGACGGGATGATGTAGCCGTTCTCGTCCATCGGGAGGTCGGCGCGTCCGACATAGTATTCGTCCTCTTCGTCCGCGGAGAGATAGGTGATCTCTTCCGTGACCTGTCCGTCGACTACCTTGCGGCGCGGGCAGACGAGGAAGCCGTATTCGTTGATGCGCGCGAAGGTCGCGAGCGAGGTGACGAGTCCGATGTTCGGTCCTTCAGGCGTTTCTATCGGGCAGACGCGGCCGTAGTGCGTATGATGGACGTCGCGGGCTTCGAATCCGGCGCGTTCGCGCGAAAGGCCTCCGGGGCCGAGCGCGGAGAGGCGGCGGCGGTGCGTAAGCTCAGCGAGCGGGTTCGTCTGGTCCATGAACTGCGAGAGCTGGCCCGAGCCGAAGAATTCGCGGAGCGCCGCGGATATCGGGCGGACGTTGATGAGGTCCTTCGCCATCGCGGTCGCGAGGTCGGGCGTCGTCGTCATGCGTTCGCGCGCGATGCGCTCCATGCGGAGCAGCCCTATGCGGACCTGGTTCTGGAGCAGCTCGCCGACGGCGCGCACGCGGCGGTTGCCGAGGTGGTCGATGTCGTCCATGTGCTCGTTGCCGTCGCGGAGGCGGATGAGCCCCTTGACTATCGCGACGACGTCGGTGACGGTCAGCAGGCGCTCGCTGTTCGCGATGTCGAGCTGGAGCCTGCGGTTGATCTTATAGCGTCCGACGCGGCCGAGGTTGTAGCGTCTCGGGTCGAAGAATATGCTCGATATATATTCGCGTGCGTTTTCCATGCGCGCCGGTTCGTTCGGGCGCAGCTTGCGGAAGAGCTCGAGCATCGCTTCGTCGGGCGTGTTGGTGTTGTCGCGCTCGATTGTCACGGCGAGCGACGGGTCTATGTCCCATACCCAGACCTTCGTGCGGCCGTGGTTCCAGAGCACCTCCATGTGCTCCTTCGTGAGGCGCGTGTTTTTGCGTATCTCTACCGTGCCGGTGCCGTCGGGGGAGATTATGTCCTCCGCGAGCAGCATTCCGCGCACGTCGTCGTCGACGAGGTCCTTTTCCACCTCTTTGCCGTCGAAGAGATGGATGAGCTCGTCGGTGCTCTGCACGCCGAGGGCGCGGAGCATCTGCGTGACGGGGATTTTTTTGCGGTTGTCTATCTTGACGGAGAGCACGTCGCCCGCCGCAAGGTCGAACTCGATCCACGCGCCGCGGTCGGGGATGAGCTTCGCGATGAAGGTCTCCTGTCCCGGGATGCCGAACTCGGCGCTGTAGTAGACTCCGGCGGAACGCGCGAGCTGGTTGACGACTACGCGCTCCGTTCCGTTGATTATGAAGGTTCCCCTTTCGGTCATGGCGGGGAAGTCGCCAAGGTAGATGTCTTCTTCTTTGATTTCGCCGCTCTTCTTGTTCACCAGACGAATCGTCGCGCGCAGAGGTCTCGACCATGTAAGGTCCCGGCTGCGCGCCTCATCCAGACTGATGGGCACGGGATCGACGTAGTATCTTACGAATTCAAGCGCGAAAGAGCCGTCGTAGCTTTCGATGGGGAATATTTCATCGAAGAGCTCCTGAAGCCCCTGCGAGGAGCGCCTGTCAGGCTCGGTGTCAGCCTGAAAAAACCACTGGTATGAGTTGCGCTGTACCTCTACGAGATCCGGCAGCGGTATGAGATCCTTTCCCTTGCCGAATGTCTTGCGGCGTTCGTATGCTTTGCCCGAGGTCTGTTTTACCTGCATGGGAGCATCCTCCCCATTCGAGAATTATAAGAGTGTACAATCGTACAAATGGAGATTATAACAAAAAAGCGACAGCTGTCAATAGACAGGTGTCGCCTGTTTTTATGTTCCGGCAGATATCGCTTATGCGTGCGGTTTCCCGACTTGCGCCATTATGCTACAAGGCGGCGCGGTTTGTCAAGCTTTACGCGGACGTTCGGCGCTTTTCCTCACGCATGGCCGCGCGCGGCGATTCGCGGGACGTTGCGGAGCGCGGCGCCGGTGCGCTAAAATTCCGCCATCACGGAGGCGCGCGGCGCGTTCCGCCGCGTGCGCGCGCCTTCGCGCCGGAGGTGCTGGTGTTGGAGAATTACGAAAATCTTGCGAGGTTCAGCAAGGAGCAGCTCATCGAGCTCGTCGGGATATACGCGAAGAACTGGCTCGCGATGGACGGCGTCTGGTTCCAGTCGGTCGAGCGGCGCGACGGCATGGAGGCGGCGATGTATCACGACGCCGAGGCGTGGCGGCGCTTCACGGTCATCGAGGCGAAGCGCATCAAGGAGTTTCTGCGCCTGCCGGAGCGCGCGGGGCTCGAGGGGCTCGCCTCTGCGCTGCGGCTGCGCTTCTACGCGAACCTCAACGAGGACGAGCTCGTCATAGAGGGCGACACTCTCGTCTACACGATGGTGAAGTGCCGCGTGCAGACGGCGCGCGAGCGCAAGGGGATGCCCTTCCATCCGTGCCGGCCGGTCGGCAGCATCGAGTACGCCGGCTTCGCGCGGACGATCGACGACAGGATTTCATGCCGCTGCCTAAGCTGCTATCCCGAGGTGACGGACGAGAGCTGCTGCTGCAAATGGGAGTTCACGCTGGAGCGCGGGAAAGAGGACGGAGGCGCAGACGGTTAACCTGCGCCCGCCGGGCTTTTGATAAAGTTGCCGCCGCTCCGTAAGATTGCGGGAGCGGCGGCGAATTTTGGGAAGCGCCGTAAGTTTGCGGCGCTTTCGTAAGCTTATGGATTTTTCCGCAGCTTCGCGGAGTTTTCCTAAGTTTTAGGAGCTTCCGGCGACGCGGCGGACTTTTGCCGAACGCGCTGGGCTTTTGCCGAATTTACCGGCTAAGCCTCGTTCTCATGCTCCTCGGCGTATTTATAGGCGGCTTTCATCATGCGCTTGTAGATGGCCGAGCAGTAGAGCGCGCCCATCGGGTTGTGCGCGAGGACGCGGTCTTTCGCGGCGACCGGGACGACTGGGGCTTTGGAATATTTTATGAAGAG
>UQVV01000029.1 GCA_900544635.1 uncultured Cloacibacillus sp.
ATCTTTGGAGACGGAGTCAGACAGCGGCGAACTGGATTTTCCGGTTTCGCGTATAGTTTCGCCGCCGGTCCAGCCCCAGAGGTAATTTGCAAAACTTCCGTGTTCTTCGCGGATTTTGATGAAGACGCGCGCGTTTGTGACGGCGGCTTTTATTTTAAGGCGGTTGCGTATGATTCCGGCGTCGCCCATAAGTTCTTCGACTTTTTCGCCGCCGTACGCCGCGACTATGTCCCAGTCGAAGCCGTCGAATGCGCGCCGGAAGGCTTCGCGTTTGTTCAGCACGCATTCCCATGATAGGCCGGCCTGAAAGCATTCGAGCAGCAGCATTTCAAAGAGCTTACGGTCGTCGCGCACCGGCACGCCCCATTCATGGTCGTGGTAGGCGATATAGGCTTCGTTCTTCGGGTTCGCCCAGAAACAGCGTTTTTTGCCGTCGGCCCACGCGCAGCCTTTCGTCCTGCCGTCCATTACAGCGCAGTACCTTTCTTAGGCGTGAAGAAGCGCGATACGTCGACGCCCTCGTGTTCCAACAACCTGATTTTTGCCGCGATTCCGCCCGCGTAGCCAGTGAGGCTGCCGTTCGCGCCGACGACGCGGTGGCACGGGATTATTATGGAAATTGGGTTGTGGGCGACGGCTCCGCCTACCGCCTGCGCGGACATCGGCCTTCCGCTCTGAGCGGCGATTTTCTTTGCTATCGCGCCGTAGGTCGTGACTTCTCCGTACGGTATTCCGCATAGGATTTTCCACACAGCCTGGCGGAAATCGCCGCCGTTCGGGCGAAGGGGAAGCTCCGACGGGAGCGGCATCTCTCCGGCGAAGTAGCGGTCGAGCCACAGCCGCGCCGACGAAAATACCGGAAGGCCGTCGTTTTCCGCCGCCTCGCCCGTCACGGTATCCCCGAAATATTTCTGTCCCTCTATCCAAAGTCCCGCTATATTTTCTCCGTCGCTTGCGAGAACAAGCGCTCCGAGCGGCGAAGCGTACTTCGTACGGTAATACAAGACTTTTCCCTCCTCGCGTCACAAAGAGCTGCAAAAACTGAAGACTGAACACCCAGGCGCAAATTCGCACTCGCTATTTTTTGTCGTCGAGCGGCGGCAGCGGTTTTATCTCTTCGCCGTCGGTAAATTCGCGCTGCGGCCCCTCAGCTTTGCTGTACACCCAGTTTTCAAATTTGTCGTAGATCGCGTCGGACCATGACGGGTTCGGCCACTGTTTTTTCTTCGCGGTGAGCGCGAGGCAGCCGCACATCATCGCGCCGAAGAACAGATACGGATGCTGCGTCGCGAGCGCGAGGCCGAAGAATATAAAGCAGAGCGATGCGAAGAGGTCTCTGAAGAACATTTTTTCCACACCCTTTTATCCTTGTTTTCGGGAAATATTATAGCTTATCCGCGCCGCGGAAAAAGCGCGGGAATGCGGAAGCGCGGAGCGCGGGCAAAAAAACAAGGCCGCCCGCGAAGGGACGGCCATGTATGCTTTTGTTTCCGTGCGGTCTGTCCGCGTCAGCTTACCAAGGCACACCGAGGACGACGTGCGGCAGGAAGAGGCAGACCTTCGGGATGTAGGCTGTGACGATGAGAACCGGCACCCAGCAGAGAAGCATGAAGGTGAGAGCCGGCTTCATTATCTCGTTGATGGGCGCTCCTCCCACTCGTCCGCTTAGGTAGAGGACCGGGGCGGCCGGCGGCGTGATGCATCCGAGGGCCGTGTTGACTCCGACGATGGCCGCGTAGTGAACGGGGTTGAAGCCGAGGTCGAGGATTATCGGGAGCAGTATCGGCGTCGTAAGGACGACGACGCTGATGTCGTCCATCAGCATTCCCATGAGTACGAGGAAGAGGTTGATCATCATCATGACGACGATCGGGTTCGTCGAGATGGAGTAGAAGAGGTGCAGGACGCGGCCCGGCAGGTCTTCAAGGATGTAGAGGCGCGAGAGCATCGAGACGGAGTAGAGCATGACCATGATGACGCCCGTCGTGATGGCGCTTTCGACTACGATGTTGAAGAGCCCTCTCCAGGTAAGTCCCTTGTAGACGTAAAGTCCTATCGGGATGCAGTAGAAGACGGCAAGGGCGGAGGCTTCGGTCGTCGTCATGACGCCGCCGTAGATTCCGCCGAGAACCATGAAGGGCATGACGAGCGCCGGAATCGCGAGGCGTCCGCGCTTCATGAACATGTCCATGCGCTCCTTGCCGGTGCGCTTGACTTCGACAAAGACTTCCTTATTGTTGCGAAGCATCCAGACGTTGATGATGCTGAGGAGGGCTATAGTGACGAAGCCCGGTCCGACCGTCGAAAGGAAGCAGGAGAGGACGGAGATGCCGCTTATCCAGGCGAAGATGATGAGCGTGGCGTTCGGCGGGATGAGGAGTCCGAGCAGCGAGGCGTTGGCCATAAGCGCGCAGGCGTGGCCCATCGGGTATCCGCCCTGCTTGAGACGCGGGAACATGATGGCTCCGATGCAGGAGAGCGTCGCGCAGGCAGCTCCGCAGATGGAGCCGAACACGGCGCAGGAGATGACGGCGACGATGCCGAGTCCGCCGCGGATATGTCCGACGAAGACGTCGACCATGTCGATGAGCTTTTCAGCGATGCGTCCGCGCTCCATGATGCCGCCGGCGAGGATGAACATCGCTATCGCTATCAGCGAAACAGAGTTCATCTGCGTGAAGCCGTAAGGCAGAAGCTGCGTCGCGGGATATCCGGCTCCGTTCGCGCCGCCGAAGAAGATCAGCCACGCGCAGGAGGACATGAAGCTGACGGGAACGGGAACGCCTATCGCAAGGCAGAATATAAGTATTACAAGCGCTACGTAAATCATTTGTTCTTACCTCCAAAAAGCGCCTTTCCGGCTCTTATCGTATCCCAGAGGAAATAGTAGGACATCGAGAGCAGGCCGAGGAATATCGCTGCATAAGCGGTCCAGAGCGGGATTCTCCAGGCGACCGTTTTAGGTATTGCAACGCCGGTACCGAGCGGTCCGAGGAACCCGAAGATGAAGTAGTCCCATCCGTATTTCGTGAAGAGGAGTGTTACCCCGAGGGTAATGACGCACTTTACGAAGATGAGTCCTCTCTTGAAAACGCCGTCTTTCAGGTATGCGGTGACGAGGTCGGCGGAGATGTGCGTCCCCGCGAATGCGCCGTATCCGGCTCCCATGAAGTAGAGCCAGAAGGCGAATATCTTGACCCATTCCTCGTAGCCGTAGAGGTCCATTTCAAAGATGTAGCGCATCAGGGTCGCGGCCGTGATGATGACCATCAGCAGTATCGACATCACGAAGCATACGACCGAATAGAAAGAAATGGTGATCTTGTCAAAAAGACATTTCGGCTGCCTTACGTTGACAACTTCCGTCTCTTCGGCGCAGGCGCAGCTGGCCTGGGCTTCGGTCTTTTTTTCGTCAGACATTTAATAAACTCCTTTCAGACACGAAAATCCCCGAGGGGACGAACAGCCGTCCCCTCAGGAAAATTTTGCGTGCGTATTTTGATTTTCTCTCTCTCCAGAGCTTACAGCTCGCTCATTTTCTCCCGGAACTCTTTCATGAGCTCGACGCCGACTCCTGCCTTGCCCATTTCCTCCCAGGTCGCCATGCAGGCTTCCTTGATCGGGCGGAGCTCTTCTTCGGTGTATCTGAAGACCTTGACGCCGCGCTTTTCCATGAGGTCCATGTACTTCTCGTCCTCGGCCTGGGCGTTGTCTATCGAGAGCAGCGTGTACTTCTTAGCCACGTCGCGGAAGACCTGCTGATCCTCCGGCGTCAGCTTCTGCCACGACTTGTCGCTTACCATGATTCCGAGATATTCCATGGAATAGTTCGTCGCGTACCAGTATTTGACTACGTCGCCGAGTATCGTGTAGGCGGCTGCCGTCGGGTATCCGTCGGCCGCGTCGCAGACGCCGGTCTGCATCGACTGGTAAACGTCGGGATACGGTATCGTAATCGGGCGGAAGCCCATAGCCTTGGCTCCGGTCATGTACGAAACCATGTTCGGAACGCGCGTAAGCACGCCTTTGTCCACCTTCGGGTTGAGCGGCTCGATAAGAGGCTTCGTCGAGGCGATGCCTATAAAGCCTTCGACGTAGGAGCCGATCAGGTGGACGCCTACGGAGTTAAGGAACTCGTTGAGCTTGGTCGGGAACCATGCGCCGGGCGTCAGAGCCTTCTTCGCGGAATCGTATCCTGTGACGAATCCGTTCGCGTAGGTCATTTCGAGGCGCGGGTCGAAGTCGGTCGCGAGCGACATGCAGGCCATGTCGACCGTCCCGCGCATCATCTCTTCCATAACGAGCGTATAGTTTCCAAGCTGTCCGGCGGGATAAGTCTTTATCTCGACGCGGCCGTCGGTTCCTTCATTGATCTCTTTCGCCATCGCCTCCATGGTCTTAGTCGCCATGTGCTCCGGCGGCGACTGTCCGGCGAAGCGGAAGACGATCGGTGCGGCGGTTGCGGGGCCTGCCAAGGCCACAAAAATAAATACTGCAGCGAGCGTAAGCGCAAATCTCTTCATGAAAAACTCTCCCTTCAGAATCATGTCATCAGTCAGCTGATAAGAAAACGCTGCTTGCACCGGCAGTGTAGCCGAACTATACAACCCTCCTTCTGCACAGTTTCCCGCACTGTATAAAATTGTGTAAATTGACAATAGTGCGTGCAAATTACGTTACAATAAATGACGCCGCTTGTCAAATATTTTTTACACAATTTTACGCCGCTTTTTAAATTCAACGCACGCAGGTTGATATTTCAATAACGAAAGTTCAAATATCTCTCCGCGGCAGTGAATACAAAGCTGTAAAATCCGCTATTCCTCTGTCAAGGTACGAAAAATATTTACATTTACGATCAGTCTGACAAATTTATATAAAATATATAAAACTTTCAGACATATACCGGCAATTATTATCCCGTCCGGGCTTCAGCGCCAGAAAAATTTTTTATGCCTTACTGCAAAAATACCGCTCCGAATACGCCGAAGCAGAGGAGCATCACAGACGGATAATCTTTGACGAATTTACAATATTTTATGAGAAGCACGCCCGCGCAGAAAAGCGCGGCGGCTTTCCATCCGTTTTCCAAGGTCGCCATAAACGGCGAGACGACCGACAGCGTCAGCAGCCCGGCGACGACGGGACGCAGCATAGCTTTGAACCTTTTGCTGCCGTCCGGCGAAACGCGTTTCAGCACGGCGAGAATGACGCAGAGCGCGGCCACCGGAGCCGATACGAGCGCGAGCGTCGCGGCGAGCGAGCCCCAGAATCCCGCCTGCTGATAGCCCGCGAAGGTCGCGGCGTTTATCGCTATGGGGCCGGGCGTAACCTGCGATATCGCGACCAGCTGGTTGAAGCCGTCGCCTGTCATCCAGCCGTTCTTAATGACGAGCTGGTACTCTATCAGCGGCAGCGTCGAAAGCCCGCCGCCGAAAGCCGTTATCCCGACCTGAAGAAAGGCCCACACGAGCTCGAAAATCTTCGTCATCTCGCTGCGGCCCTCTCACGCGCGTACTGAAGAGCAAGCACCCCCGCCATAGCGGCGAACGGATGAACGTGGAACACTCCTATCGTAGAGATGACGAGCAGGTATGGGACCAAGTTCCACCATTTGCCCCAGAGCGCGCCCTTAACGTTGTCGATTATCACAAGAAGAATTATCGCGCTCGTTCCAGCGAGGACGCCGCGGAAAAATCCCATTACGGCCGGAACGTCCGAATATTTAATTATCAGCGGGGACAGAAAGAGGATTATCAAAAACGGAGGCAGGACTGCGCCCGCTGCGGCCGCGAGGCTGCCGGCGAGCCCCTTGTAATATCTCCCCATGAGCCATGAGATAGAGACCGCGATTGGCCCAGGCATAGAAGCCGCGAGGCTTACCATGTCGGCGAAAACCTCTGGGTCGATGTCACCGCGTTTTTCCTGTTCAAGCTGAACCATGCCGAGGATGACTATCCCGCCGCCGAAGGTCACCGCGCTTATTCTGAAAAAGAATACGAACAATTCCCACAAGCTCATATTTCAACCCTCTGTTATACCAACCCCGTACATATTATATAACATCTCTGAAAATCCGATACCGACGAATAAAACGGCATTGTAAAACAGATATATCAGATTATAAAATACTCGCTGCGAATTGGATAACGTTTTTTGCTTATTTTACGCTGTGCAAACGACTGAAAAAATCGCGGAAAGCGGCGCGGATATTCGCCGCCTCGCCCGAGCGCCCGTTATATTGTAAAATTATCGGCGTATCTTAGAATAAGAAGGTGCTGCAAATGTTCAATAAAAAAATACTGGCGCTGGCTGCGGCCGCCGTTATGATCGCTGGAGAGGCGAGCGCCGGAACGGCCGAAGCTGACGCCGCGCGCAAGATAGGCGAGGCGCTGAGGAACGAGTTCAGCCCCGACCGCGTAAGCGTCACAGTGTCAAACGACGGGAAAAGGGCGTGGGCCGAATGCGCTGGAGCCGTGATATCCGGAATAAAGATAAAGGAAATCAAGCTCGACGCGGCGATAGACCCGGAGGCGATGAAAAGCGCGGAAACAGGCGAAGAGATAATAAGCTGCATAGAGAGCTCGAAGGGAGAGATAACCCTCGCCGAGCGCGACGTCAACGAATACTTCGCGAGCGGCGAAGCGGCTAGCGGATTCTCCGGCCTCGCCTTCGACTTCACGCCGAAGGGCTACAAGGCCAAGGGACGCTTCGAGGCGGAGCTGCTTGTGCTGAAGCTCGACCTCGACCTCAAAGCCGAAGGAAAGCTGGGACTGAAAAGCGACGGCGTGTACCTTGAAGACACAGTCATATACGCCGAAGGCGCGCGCCAGTCCGACACGATAACGGAGCTCGTGACCGACAGGGTGAACCCGCTGCTCTCGTTCTCAGAAATACCGTTCCCGGTAGAATTCAGCAGAATAAGGATGACGAACGACGCGGTGACGATGTCCGGCAATCCCGGCAAAGCCAAAACAGGAGAAAGCTGGAGCTGGGAAAAGTAAGAAAAACCAAATGCAGTAAAAAATCCGGCCTTCCCGCGCTTTGCGGAGGGCCGGATTTTTTTGCGCCGCTATAATCAGCGTTAGTCAATCTTTATTCACTCTATTTAATAGCTTAATTTTCCAGTTTTCGGAATTACACATACTTACACACAATTTTTATCCACATCGTGTTAATAACTTTCACAGCGCAGTTGATAAACATGCTCCGGAACCTATAAAAGCGCCTGCCCAAGCGCAAGATAAACGCAATTATATGTTTACACCAATCGCTTATAAAACAACCAAGCGTATATCTTTTATGCACAAATTGAGAATACACGCCATAACCGACGGCTCTTACGTTATTTTTACGTTCAAAGCAGAATATCAGCCTTCGTCAAATTTTCAGATTTTTAGATTTTCGTCTGTAAAACGGCTTGCAGACTAGATTTTATATTTCTGCACATTTAACTGTGATTATCTATGTGGATATGTGAATAAGTATTGTGTATTTTTTATCTCTAATTGCGACGATTACGAAATCAACGGCGCCGCGCAGGGCAGAGCAAAAAACTGTCTTGCCTTTCATAGATTCATGATAAAATCTGTTGAAGAAGAATATTAATCGTTTCTCTTCTTTTTTGGAGTGACATGAATGGCTAACGACGCGGATTTAGTGTGGAACGAATTTTATAAATATTGCCTCGAAAAGATAGGCAAAGAAGACAAAACGGTCGAAATGTACCTTCAGACTTGTATGCCGGTGTCGCTTGCAAACGGCGTGCTGCTCGTGGACGTCGCGACGCCGTTCGCGATGGAGCAAATAAGAAACAGGTACATGGACAGAATGCAGAAGCTCATAGCCGAAACAGGCTTCGCCTCGGAGCTGCGATTCTCTGTGTCGGAGAACCACGAAGGCAAGGAAGAAAAAATTCCGAGCAGGGTCTCTCAGCCGCAGCATGAGCCGGAGCAGCCTCCCAAGAGGACGGCGAGCAAGAACGGCCTCAACCCTAACTACGTCTTTTCGACCTTCGTCGTCGGCAAGTCGAACCGCCTTCCGCACGCCGCGAGCCTGGCCGTCGCCGAGTCGCCCGGAAACACCTACAACCCGTTCTTTATATGGGGAAAGGTCGGGCTCGGAAAGACGCACCTGATGCACGCGATCGGGCACCATATAGAAGATGCGAACCCGAAAACTAAAATACTCTACGTGAGCGCCGAAAAGTTCACTAACGACCTGATCGGCTCGATACGCAACAACACAACGCAGGAATTCCGCGCGCGCTACCGCGAGCTCGACGTTCTGATGATCGACGACGTCCAGTTCATCGCGGGAAAGGAGCAGACACAGGAGGAATTCTTCTGGACCTTCAACGCGCTTCACGACGCGAAGAAACAGATAGTCATAAGCTCAGACCGCCCTCCGAAGGACATCCAGGGTATAGAGGACAGGCTCGTCTCGCGCTTCGAGTGGGGCCTCGTAACCGACATACAGCCGCCCGACCTTGAGACGCGCGTCGCGATACTTCAGAAAAAGGTCGAGATGAAGGGATACCGCAACATTCCGGAAGAGGTCATCATGTTCATAGCGCAGAACATCCCGAGCAACATCAGAGAGCTCGAAGGCTCTCTGAACAGGATAGTCGCCTGCGCCGACCTGAACCACGAGCCGATAACTATCGAAAACGCCTCGCTCTGGCTCAAGGACCTAATAAAGAGCGCGCCCGGGACGGAGGTCACGATTGGCCTTATACAGCAGCTGACCGCCGAAACATTCGGCCTGACGATTGAAGACCTTTTATCGAACAAGCGTACGGCCGAGGTCGCGCTCGCGCGCCAGGTCGCCATGTATATAGCGCGCAACAAGACGAACGAACCTCTGATACAGATCGCCTACGCGTTTAACAAGAAGGATCATACGAACGTGATACACGCGTGCAGAAGAATTTCAGACACGATCAAAAGCGACATGAGGGTCAGATCTTTTGTGGATAACATTGTAAATAAGCTCTGAAAAAGCTGAAAAAACAGGTGCCCTATTTTGTGGGCAGTTTTTTCGCGCAGGGTTTTTCACAAATGCGATGTGGATAATGTGTATAAGTTTGTGACGAACGTAAAAACTTTTCCACACGAAAAAACGGCGCGGGACAAGGAAAAATATGAGTTTTACACATTTACACAGCGCCTATTACTGCTATTACGGTTTTAAATATAAAAGAGATGTATTACTAGGAGGTCTAACCTATGAAACTAGCGGTAAATAAAAAACAGTTTCTCGGAAGCTGGAGCCTCGCCGAAAGAAGCACTTCCGCGGGAGGCACCGTCAGCATACTCTCGTCGATATTGATAAAGGCGTCGGCGGAATCGGTGATACTCCAGGCGACGGATATAAAGACCTCCGTTATCTGCCGCGCGGCCGGCGTCACCGTGCTCGAACCGGGCGAGGCCGTATTCCCGATAAAGATGGTCAGCGACCTCTTCAAAAAGGCCCCGGGCGAGGAGTTCACCCTCGACGTGGACGGCGGCAAGGTCGTCCTCAAGGCGGGCAGAAGCAAATACAACTTCTCGACCTACCCGGTCAGCGAATTCCCCGCTCTGCCCTCGTCGGACGAGGCCGACGTTTTCTGTTCGATACCGGCGGGCGAGCTTGCGAAGGTTCTCGACGAAGGCACGCTCGCGGCCTCGGCCGGAGAGGAATTCCCGCTCTATCTCTCGTCGGCTAACCTGCAGATAATTTCGTCGCGGCTCAACATCGTTTCGACCGACACGAGGAGGCTCGCCCTCTCGGCGGCTCCCGTGCTCGACGGCAAGGAGGGCGAGTCGGCCCTGCTTCCGATGAAGGGGATAAAGGAGCTCCAGAGGATACTCGGCTCACTGACGCCGGAGACCGAGGTGAAGGTGCTCTTCGACGGCGCGCAGTTCTATTTCAAGACGGAGACGCTCGAGTTCACGGTGCGCCGCGTCGAGTCGAAGTTCCCGCCCTACGAGAAGATACTCCCGAAGCACAGCACGCTCGACGTGCTGACGGACCGCGGCGAGCTCATCTCGGCGCTCGAGCGCGTCGACGTCATTGTGCGCGACTTCAACAGGATGGTCGTCCTCGACATGGCGCCGGAGAGCCCGTTCGTGCTGCGCGGCAAGGCGCCAGACTTCGGACAGGCGAAGGAAGAGATTGAGGCCGAGACGACGGGCGACAAACTTCGCATCGCGGTCAACTCGAAATTCTTCCTCGAGGCGCTCAAGGTGTTGCGCGACCCGCAGGTCAAGCTTTCGTTCAACGGTCAGTCGGGCCACATGTCTGTGCGGCGCGGCGACGGCGACGACTTCCTCTGCCTCATAGCGCCGATCAACCTCTCGGAGGAGGAGCTCAAGGCCTTCGACTCCGACCTCGGCTAGGAATGGGCTTCAAAAGGGTACGATTCAATAATTTCAGAAACATTGAGCCCCGGGAGATGCGCTGGTCCCCGGGGCTGAATTTGCTGACGGGGGAGAACGGCTCCGGCAAGACGAACATCCTCGAGGGGATAAACATAATCTCCGGCTGGGGGCCGCTCGACCGCGGCACCAAGACGCTTTCCATACCGTCATGGAACAGCGGCTCGACGGAGGTGCAGCTGACCGGCGAGCTCGAAAGCTCGGAGATAATCAAGGTGAAGATATCGCGCCGCTACGCGATACGCATAGACGACAAAGCTTCGAGCGCCTCGGAGCTTCGCTGGAAGATCCCTGTGCTGACCTTTCTTCCCGACGACATGTCGATAGTCGAGGGCTCGTCGGTCTTTCGCCGGCGGCTGCTCGACATGGTGCTCGCGCTGATAATCCCGCCTTACGCGATGCGGCTTTCGGAGTACCGGCGCGGCGTGCGGCAGAAGGCGCTTTTCCTGAAGCGCGGAATGCCGTCGATGATAGCGGACCGCGCGCTGCTTCCGCTCGCCTCGTGGATATGGAGGATGCGCGAGGAGGGCGTCGCGCTGCTTGCGGATTCTCTGGGCGGCTTCGAACAGCTCGCGCCGTTCGGCATAGGCCTGTCGCTAAAGCGCGGAGGCGCGGGCTTCGAGCAGGACTGCGCCGACGATTACGCGAAGGCGCTCGTCGTCAACGGAGAGCGCGAGCGCGCGATGCGCTTTCCTGTAGTCGGGCCGCACCGCGACGATATAATCATCACGTCGCAGAGCCGCCCCGCCTCGTCGGCGCTGAGCCGCGGACTGCGGCGGCGCACCGCGATGGCGCTGATGCTCGCGGCCTCGGAAAGCGTGAGGCGCAAGCTCGGACGCGAGCCGGTTCTGCTTCTCGACGAAGTCGCTGCCGAGCTCGACCCGGCGGGGAAGGAGCAGCTCTTTTCGACGCTCCACGCGCGCGGCGGACAGATATTCGCGGCAACTGCGGAGCCTATTTCGCCCGCAGTTCCATGCGCGGTCTACAGGATAAGCTCTGGAAAAATAGATAAAATTGAAGAAAAAGTATAAAGAAGTGAGAAAAAGATGAAAATAGGCGAATTTTACGACGTTATAGTCGTCGGCGCGGGCCACGCGGGCTGCGAGGCGGCGCTCGCCTCTTCGCGCATGGGCGCGAAGACCCTGCTGCTCTGCATATACATCGACAGCATAGCGATGATGCCCTGCAATCCTTCGATAGGCGGCCCCGCGAAGGGCCACATCGTGCGCGAGATAGACGCGCTCGGCGGCGAGTGCGCGGCGGCGGCGGACGACTCGACGCAGCACCTGCGCTGGCTCAACACCTCGAAAGGCGCGGCGGTGCGCACGCTCCGCGCGCAGTGCAGCCCGCGCCGCTACGGCGACCACTACCGCACCGCGCTCCTGACGCAGAAAAATCTCGACCTCCACCAGGGCGAGGCGGCGGAGCTCATCGTCGAGAACGGCGAGGCGCGCGGCGTCAAAATCGCGACGGGACAGTCCTTCTTCGCCTCCTGCGTCGTGCTCGCGACCGGGACGTACCTCGCCTCGAAGATATACACCGGCCTCAGCTGCCGCGAGTCCGGGCCGCTCGGCATGACGCCCGCGAAGGAGCTGGCCGCCTCGCTGAAAAAAACGGGGCTCGAAATAGGCCGCCTGCGCACAGACACGACGCCGCGCCTCCACTTCGACACGATAGACTGGGCCGCGCTCGACTGCCAGAAAAGCATAGACGAGCCGCAGGCCTTCTCGCACTTCGGCGAAAAGCGCGTCTACAGCGGCATGGTCTGCGGCCTCACGCGCACGAACGCCGAGACGCACAAAATCATACGGAAATACTTCGAGCAGTCGCCGCTCTACATGGGCAGGCTCGAAACTGAGGGGCCCAGATACTGCCCTTCCATCGACGACAAGATAATAAAGTTCCCCGAAAAGGATACCCACCCCATCTTCCTCGAACCTATAACGCCTGAGGGGCGCGAGGTCTACGTCCAGAACTTTTCGACCTCGATGTGCCTCGAGGCGCAGTTCGAAAGCGTCCGCACGATAAAGGGCTGCGAGCGCGCGCACATACTGCGCCCGGGCTACGCAATAGAATACGACTTCGTCGTGCCGACGCAGCTGCACCCGTGGCTTGAGACGAAGCCCGTGAAAAACCTATTCCTCGCGGGACAGATAAACGGGACATCAGGCTACGAAGAGGCGGCCGGACAGGGGCTCATTGCCGGAATAAACGCGGCGCTGCGCGTGCAGGGAAAAGAGCCGTTCGTCTTGGGCCGGGACGAATCGTATATCGGCGTTCTGATAGACGACCTCGTAACGAAAGGGACGAA
>UQVV01000030.1 GCA_900544635.1 uncultured Cloacibacillus sp.
CGAATTCGCCGCCCTTCTGGCGCAGCTCTTCGCCGACCTCGCCCATGTCCTCGGTCGGGAAGGGGCCTTCGCCGACGCGCGTGCAGTAAGCCTTCGCAACGCCTATCGAGCGGTCGATGCGCGAGGGGCCGAAGCCCGAGCCGGTGCAGGCTCCGCCCGCGCATGGGCTGGAGCTCGTGACGAAGGGGTATGTGCCGTGGTCGATGTCGAGCAGCGTCGCCTGCGCGCCCTCGAAGAGGACGTTTCTGCCGCCGCGCACCGCTTCGTCGATTTCGAGGAAGGCGTCGCCGAGCATCGGCGCCATGCGGCGGCCCCAGGCGAGCGCCTTTTCGTATATTTCGTCGAAGTCGAGCGGCTCGGCGTTGTAGATTTTCGTGAGTATGTCGTTTTTGATTTTGAGCGTGCGCGAGAGCTTGTCGCGCAGCACGTCGGGGTTGACGAGGTCTTCGGCGCGGATGCCTATGCGCTCGTATTTGTCGGCGTAGCACGGTCCGATGCCGCGGCCCGTCGTACCGATCTTCGTGCCTTCGGAGCGCGCTCCTTCGGCGAGTTTGTCTATTATTTTATGGTAGGGCATGACGATGTGCGCCGCGTGGCTGACGACGAGCTTCGCCGTTTTTTTGCCGCGCGCCGCGAGCCCGTCGAGCTCTTCGAAGAGCGTGTCGGGGTCGATGACGACGCCGTTGCCTATGACGCAGCTCTTGCCCGTGTAGAGTATGCCGGAGGGCAGCAGATGAAAGACGTATTTCTCGTTGTCCACGACGACGGTGTGTCCGGCGTTGGCTCCGCCCTGGTAGCGGACGACCACTCCGGCGTCCGCGGCGAGGACGTCTACGACGCGGCCCTTGCCTTCGTCGCCCCATTGCACTCCTATGACTATGTCAGTGCGTCCCTTCATTGCGATACACCTCTTTAAGCTGCCTTAATTTCATGGCCCTTACTATTAGGCCCAAACTTTGTTATTGTAATCAACGCGGCTTAAATTATCAAGCGCGCGCTAAGATATTTTACCTTCACTTAACATGAGCTTCTCTTCGCGCGAGAGCTTTTTTATCGCGGCCTCGCGGCTCATCGCCTCGCTTTTCGACGCGCACTCCTCGCTGTAGAGCAGCGTCACGGGCCTGCGCCCGCGCGTGTATTTCGCGCCGCGTCCCGCGTTGTGCGCCGCGAGCCGTTTTTCTATGTCGTTGGTCCAGCCCGTGTAGAGCGTGCCGTCGGCGCAGAGCAGTATGTAGGCGCAGGGGGTCATATCGAAAACGCGCCGGGCGGCTCGGGCGCGAGCTCGTAGTACCAGTGCGGTATGAGGCCGAGGCGCAGCAGCAGCGAGAGGAAGTCCCACAGGTCGTCGAGCCCGCGCACGGCGTCGCAGGCCTCGTACACCGCCGAGCCTATCCAGTAGGAGAGGCCGGTGAACGCCGAGAAGTGCGCGAGAAGCTCGAGCCAGTCGGAGCCGTCCCAATCGCGCACGACGCTGACGTCCGGCGCGTTAAGCTCAAAGGCCGGCGCGGGCGCGCAGCAGAGCGGCTGGAACGCGAGGGCGAGCGCGAGGATTATCGCTGCGATTTTTCTGCGTTTCGTAAAAATCATGGCTTTCCCATAAAAAGGGGCGGAGCAAAGCCCCGCCCGCAGGTTTTCGTTTATTCCACCGTGACGCTCTTCGCGAGGTTGCGCGGCATGTCTATGTCGCAGCCGCGCTGGCGCGCGATGTAGTAGGCGAAGAGCTGTAGCGGCACGACCGCGACGAAGGGGAAGAGCTCCGGCTCCGTCTCGGGCGTGAAGATGACGTTCTGCGTGTAGTGGCCGATTTCGGTATCGCCCTCGGTCGCGAGCGCGATTATCGGCGACTTGCGCGCCATCGACTCCTCGATGTTGGATATGGTTTTCTCCCAGAGGTCGTTCTTCGGCACGAGCGCGACGACTGGCAGCTCCTTGTCGAGCAGCGCTATCGGGCCGTGCTTCATCTCGCCCGCGGGGTAGGCCTCGGCGTGGAGGTATGAAATTTCCTTGAGCTTGAGCGCGCCCTCGAGCGCCGGCGGGTAGGCTATGCCGCGGCCGATGAAGAAGAATCCGCGCGCGTCGGCGAAGTTGCGCGCGAGCGTCTCTATTTCCTTTTCGCGGTCGAGCATCGCGGCCTGCTTGCCCGGGATATCCATCAGCGCGGAGACGAGGCGGCGCTCCGTGTTCGGGTCAAGCTCTCCGCGCAGCTTTGCGAGATAGAGTCCGAGCAGCGTCAGTATCGTTATCTGCGCCGTGAAGGTCTTAGTCGCGGCTACGCCTATTTCCGGCCCAGCCGGCGTGATGAGCGCGTCGCCGACCTCGCGGTGGATCGTCGAGCCGCGGACGTTCGTGATTACGAGGCACTTCGCGCCGCGCGCCTTAGCGAGACGCGCCGCGTGCAGAGTGTCCGCCGTCTCGCCGGACTGCGATACGAACACGGCGAGCGTGTCGGGGCCCGACGGGATGTTCCTGTAGCGGTACTCCGAGGCGACCTCCGTGCGGATTTCGAAATTGCCGAAGGTCTCCATTATATGCTGCGCGACTATCGTGGCGTAGTGCGACGTGCCGCAGGCTACGAAGTGGATGCGCTTCCACTGCGCGGCTTCTTCCGGCGTCCATGCAAGCTCACGGCCGAGGTCGACCGCGTCGTCCGCGACGCGGCCCAGCAGCGTGTGCGCGACGACGTCGGGCTGTTCGTGAATTTCCTTGAGCATGAAGTGCGGGTATTTGCCGCGGTTCGTCATCGCGGCGTCCCAGTCGAGGTGCATCGAGGCCTTCTCGTGCTCGCGACCCGCGAAGTCGAAGAATTTGCAGCCCTCGCGCGTTATCTGCGCCATTTCGTCGTCGTCCATGAACCATACGTCGTGAGTGAACTCAAGCAGCGCGGTCGGGTCGGAGGCGCAGAATCCTTCGTTCCCAGCGTGCCCGACGACGAGCGGCGAGCCCTTGCGCGCGACCCAGATTTCGCGCGGCCTGTCGTAGAACATGATGACGAGCGCGAAAGCGCCGCGGATGCGCGCCGTGAGCTTCACGATGGCCTCCTTCGGGTCTCCGTCGTAGACGTAGCCGAGGTACTGCACCGCGGACTCCGTGTCGGTCTCTGTGTGGAATTTGATGCCCTTTGATTCGAGCTCGGCGCGGATGTCGCGCGCGTTCTCGATGATGCCGTTGTGGACGAGCACGACGCGGTCGTCGCTCGAGATATGCGGGTGCGCGTTGTTCTCCGTCACGCCGCCGTGCGTCGCCCAGCGCGTGTGGCCTATTCCGATGTCGCCCGTCAGCCCCGCAGCCGCGACCTTCTCCGCAAGCTGAGCGACGCGCCCGACGGTGCGAAGCTCGGAAATTCTGCCGTCCTTTATAACCGCTATGCCCGCGGAGTCGTAGCCGCGGTACTCATGCTTGGCGAGCCCTTCGAGAATTATCCTTGTCGTGTCCCTGTCGCCGACGTAACCCATAATTCCGCACATATATGATCATCCTTTCGCTGTCCGCAAAATGGTGGTTGTCGTGTCAATACCCACGTTATTTTATATCATGTTAACGCGCGGCGCGCAATTCCGGGCGCGCGCGGAATCAAAGCCAGCGAAGAGAAGAATATGAGAAAGAAAGAAAAACTTCCGAAGAGGGGCGCAGCGAGAGGCGGGCCGTATCTTCGGCCGAGAGGCGCGCCTTTACGACGCTGCCCGAAACGTCGGCGGAGAGCAGCACGGCTCCCGAGGCACGCTCGAGCGTGAGCTGCGAGACGACGCCGCGCAGGACGTTCACATTCTCCGCAAACGGCGGATTTTCATTGGAAACGGTTATATCAGACGGGCTGAGCACAGCGGCGCGCGCCGAAGCGCCGGGCCACGCGAAGAGCGCCTGCCCCCCCGCGAAGGGGCGCGTCATGAAGCCGCCCTCGAGATGCCAGCCGCCGCGGAAGATGTTCTCCGCGCCCGCGCCCGCGACGCGGCCTCCGTAGAGGCTGACGACGTTCGACGCTATCTCGTAGAGCCACGCGGTGTCGTGCGTCGATACGATTACCGCCGCGCCGTACTCGCGCGAGGCGCGCACCGCGGCCTCCATCACGAGCTGCGCGCTCGCCTCGTCGACGTTCGCGGTCGGCTCGTCCAGGAGCAGCGCCTTCGGCCTCAGCGCGAGGCGCGCGGCGAGCGCGACGCGCTGCACCTCGCCGCCCGAAAGCCTGTACCACGGGCGCGAGGCGAACTCCTCGGGCGCGAGGCCGACCGCTTCGAGGCTCTCGCGCACGCGCGTATCGATGAGCCGCTTCTCCGCGCCGCGCAGCCGCAGGCCGTAGGCGACGTTCTCAAAGACCGAGCGCTTGAGCAGGTACGACTCCTGGAGCAGATATGTGACCTCGCGCCGAATCTCGCGCTCGCGTCCCGCGGCGGGGCGTCCGTCGAAAATTATCTCGCCGGATGCCGGAATGAGGAAGGCGAGCACCTTCAGCAGCGTGGACTTGCCGCCGCCGTTCGGCCCGACGACGCCGGTGACGCAGCCCGCGTCTATGGAAAGCTCCGCGATGTCGAGGTTCGGGCGGCCCTTTTCGTAGCTCTGTCTGAGATTATGGATTTCGTAAAGCGGCGTGCTCATGTCGTGAAGCTGCGGGGCGGCGGAAAAAGCCCGCCGCCTCCGCCGCGCGGGAGCTATTTCCCGTGCTTCTTATTCCATTCGTCCGAGTTCGGGAAGAAGAGCGGCTCCCCGTACAGGTCGACCTTGAAGTCCTTGATTATCGTCTGCGCCTCGTCGCCGCAGAGCCAGTCGACGAAGGCCACGACGTCCTTGTTGTTGACGTTCGGGAAGCGCTTCGGGCTCACTTCGATAGCCGCGATGAGGTTGAGCAGTATCGGATCGCCCTCGACGAGCGGGACGATGTCGATTTTATTTTTCTTCGTGAGGTAGGTGGCGCGGTCCATCAGCGTGTAGGCTCCGCGGCGGTTCGTGAACTCCGTCGTGTGTCCGTTGCCGAGCTTGCCGAGCGAGAATACCGTGTACCAGGCGTCCTTTTCGCCGTCGGGCGTGATTCCCGCGGCCTTCCAGACGTTCATCTCGGCGACGTGCGTTCCGGACATGTCGCCGCGGCTGACGAACTCGACGTCGGAGGCGGCGATTTTCTTAAACGCCTCGGCGGCGGACTTCATTCCCTTGATTCCCGCGGGGTCGTCCTTCGGGCCGAGGATTACGAAGTCGTTGTACATGATGTCGCGGCGGTTCTGCCCGTAGCCTTCGGCGATGAATTTGTCCTCGAGCGCGCGCGCGTGGACGACGACCATGTCGAAGTCCCCGCCCTTCGCCTTTTCGAGCGTCGCGCCCGTTCCGGCCTTTTCTATTACGAATTCCGTCCCGGTCTTGGCCTTGAAGGTCTCGGCGAGCAGCGGGATTATGCCGGCGTCGACGGGGCCGATGGTGCTCGAGAGCTTTATCGTGCCCGCGAAGGCCGGAGAGCATATCAGAAGAGCGGCGAGAGCTATTGCAAACTTTTTCATAAGAAACACACCGTCCGTAATTTTATATTTTTTTGAAGCTTCAGTTCTGGCTCCTGCGGCGCAGGAAGGTCAGCGAAATGTTGAGAAGCAGCGAAATAAGTATGAGGATGACGCCGAGCGCTATGCCGAGCGCGAATTCGCCCTTGCCCGTCTCGAGCGTTATCGCCGTCGTTATCGTGCGCGTGTGCCATTTGATGTTGCCGCCGAGCATCATCGCGGAGCCGACCTCGCCGACGATGCGCCCGAAGGCAGTGAGCGCCGCGACGAGTATCATGAAGCGCGCCTCCCAGAGGCTCGTGAGCGCGAGCTTGCCGCCCGACGCGCCGAGCGTCATGAGAGTCTGGCGCAGCCGGCTGTCGAGCCCTTCGATGGCCGCCGCCGTGTAGGCCGCGACTATCGGAGTGCCGAGTATCACCTGGCCTATCGCCATGCCGCGTACCGTGAAGAGCAGCTCCCAGTCGCCGAGCGGGCCGCGCCGCGAAATGAATGCGTAGACGAGCAGCCCTATGACGACCGTCGGAAGCGCAAGCAGCGTGTCCGTCACGGTGCGCACGGCGCGCTTTCCGGGAAAGTCGAAGTATCCGAGCAGAAAGCCCGCGGGAAGGCCGAAGAGCAGGACGCCCGCCATCGAGAGCGCCGTGAGCTTGAAGGTGGTCACGACGATGACGGTCGTCTCCTCGTCCATCGTGAGGAGCATTCTGAAGGCCTGTATAAATCCCTCGGCTATGAAGTCCATGCGCGGCTGTCTCCGGATACGTTAAGACGCGCCGCATGTGAGCGGCGCGTCAGCAAATTCTGCGATATTACTTCGCGGGGTCGGCGTCGGGGAAGAAGAGCTGCTTCCCTTCGAGCTTGAAGTTCGCGATGTCCTGCTGGACCTTCGGCGAGGTGATCCACTCGATGTACTTCACCGCAAGGTCGTGCTTCGCCTCGGGGTGCTTCTCGGGGTTGACCGCCATGACGCTGTACTTGTTGAGAAGCTCGGCGTCGCCCTCGCAGATGATGACGAGGCCCTCGCGTCCGTCGAGGCCGGCGTCATACTTGATGAAGGTGCCGCGGTCGGTGAGCGCGTAGCCGCCCTGCTCTTCGGCGATGTTGATCGTCTTGAGCATTCCCTGGCCCGTCTGCACGTACCAAGCGGCCTTGTCGAAGTCCTTCACTCCGGCCTTGTCGAGAAGCTTGAGCTCGGCGGTGTGCGTGCCGGATTTGTCGGCGCGGCTGACGAGCTTCTGCTGCTTCTCGGCTATCGTCGCTATCGCTTCGATGACGGGCTTGCCCTTGACGCCCGCGGGGTCGTTCGCGGGGCCGATGAGGACGAAGTCGTTGTACATAACCTTGCGGCGGTCTACGCCGTAGCCCTCGGCCTCGAACTTGTCTTCCTGCGACGGGGCGTGCGTCAGGACGACGTCGACGTCGCCGTTGCGTCCGAACTCAAGAGCCTTGCCCGTTCCGACCGCGACCCACTGCACGTCGATGCCGGTGTCCTTGAGGCAGATCGGCGCGAGATAGTCGAGCAGTCCGGTGTCATCGGTGCTCGTCGTCGTCGCCATACGGAGAACGGGCGCCTTGTCGGCCGCGGCCGCGAGCGAGGCGAAAGCCAGCACGCAGACCGCGAGCAGCAGCGCGATTAAAGAACCTTTTTTGTTGATACGCATGGGTATAAACCCCTCCTCGTGAGATTTATGCTGCGTCTACAGCCTTTATGTATCCGTCACGGAAAGAAGGGAGGGCGGGTAAGGTACGGCCCGCGGCGCAAAGTCCCCTTTCCGCAGTGGGAGACGGCGACGTTTCCATCGCCGCCCTGACGTCCGGCGCTCATGGCGCAAGCTTTAGAAGGGCCGGATTCAGGGACGTCGGCGCTCGTTTTTCCGAAAAGCACGAACGAGAGCGCCCGTCGCGGCTATTGTACACTATTTCGTTCACTTTGTATCAACGCGGGAAATAAAAAAGAACAATAACCGGGGAAGGACGTTGGGGGCGCCCTCCCGCCGGCGGAGAAAATTGTGTGATCCGCTGAAAAAAGAAAAAGACCGTCCTCTCGAGAGTACGGCCTTTGTAATATACAATGCAGCCGTTCGCCTTTCCAGAGGGAGGCCGCCGCGTTTCCGCCGTCGACCCTGTCGGCCTGGAGTCCGTAGGCTTTCACCCTTAGGCGCAGCAGGCTCGGAGAACCGTCCATATCCTTTGTCAGTGCTAAAATCTTACAACGAACGCGCGCGAATGGCAAGCGCCGCGCGCGCGAGTAAAAGATAGGTAAAACTGCGCGCGCGCGGAATTTGCAATAAACTGAAAATATCTTATACTGTACCGCACATATCTGCCGAAAAGGGAGAGATTGGCTTTGCGCATCGTAATAGTCGGAGCGGGAGAGGTCGGATACAGCGTAGCGAGGAACCTCTCGGCTGACGGTCACGACATCGTAATAGTCGAAGAAGACGAAGAGCGCGCGGCGCAGGCCGAAGAGACGCTCGACGTAATGGTGGTGAACGGCAACGGCGCGCGGCCCAGCGTGCTCGCGAAGGCGGGGATAACGGGCAAAAAGTCCGACGTCATGATGCTCATCGCCTGCACCAACAGGGACGAGGTCAACCTCATGGCCTGCTGGATAGCGAAGCGCTCCGGCGTGCCGCACGTGATAGCGCGCGCGGTCGGCCTCGAGTTCACCGACAACGAAAGCTGGGCGAACGACCTCGGCATCGACATGCTAGTGTCGCCGGAGCGTTCCGTCGCGAAGGATATAGAAGAGCTGCTCGAAGTGCGCGCGGCTCTGCACACAACGGAAATAGCGGGAGGGCGCGCGGGCATATATCTCTTCCGCGTCGCTCAGGACTCCCCGCTCTGCGGCCTTCCTTTATATGAAATACGCAAACGCAACCCCAAAATGATAATGCTCGTCGTCTGGGTCAAGAGCGGCGAGGACTCCTTCGTCCCGAAGGCCTCCTACGCGCTTCAGCCCGGCGACCTCTGCTACACGATGTGCTACCGCTCGCAGATTCTTGAGATCGAGCGCCTGTTCCAGCCCGCGAAGTCGAAGCGGCTGAAGCGCGTATTCATCATCGGCGCGGGAAAGATCGGACATCAGACGGCGGAAAGGCTGCTCGCGCACATACGCGGCATAGACCTGCGCATCGTCGACGAGGACCGCGCGAAGTGCGAGAAGTTCGCGGGCGAGCTGCCGCGCGCGATGATTCTATGCGGCAACGGCGCGGACGCGGAATTTCTCAAATCCGAGGGCATAACGGACGCCGACGGCTGCGTCGCCGCGACGGAGCACGACGAGACGAACCTCATGCTCGCGGTGCTCGCGAAGACGCTCGGCGTATCGAAGAGCATCGCCGTCGTGCGCAACCACAACTACCTCGGCATGACGAACCACATCCCCGTGGACGCGATAGTGAACCGCAACCAGACGCTCGCCGACGTGATAACGCGCAGCGTCCGCTACCCCGGGACGTCGAACGTCCTCACAGTCCTCGAGGAGATAAGCGCCGAGGCCGTGGAGACGACCGTCGCCTCCGGCTCGGCCGCCGACGGCAAAAAGCTGATGGAGCTGACGATGCCGGAGGGCTCGCTCATCGGGCTGCTCGACCGCGGCGGCGAGATGCTGATACCGACGGGGCAGACGGAGCTCCGGGGCGGGGACAAGATAATAATCTTCGGCACTGCCGCCTCGATGGAAGCGGCGCTCGCGATTTTCGGATAGGGGCGCGCCGTCTTGAATTACGCGATAGTCGCCAAGTTTTTGGCAATGATAACCTTCACGGTCACGCTCTCGATGGGCTTCCCGTTCATCTGGGCCGTGGCCGACGGGACGCGCGACATAAAGGCGTTCCTGCTCTCCGCGCTCGTCGGGGCGGTCATGTCCGGCGTCCTCGCGCTCGCGGGGCGCGGCTCGAAGCACGGCGGCATGGGGGCGCGCGAGGCCATCGCCTGCGTCGCGCTCGCGTGGATAGTCGCCTCGTTCGTAGGCTGCCTGCCCTACATCTTCGACGGCACCATACCGTCGTTCACCGACGCATATTTCGAGGCGATGTCCGGCTTCACGACGACCGGAGCCTCCGTCATACGCGAGATGGAGCCCGTGCCGCGCGGCATACTGATGTGGCGCGCGACTACGCACTGGCTCGGCGGCATGGGAATCGTCGTCCTCGTCATCGCGATGCTGCCGCTGCTCGGCGGCAACATGACGTACCTCTTCAAGGCCGAAAGCCCGGGCCCGACGCTCGAGAAGGTCAGCCCGCGCATCACCGAGATGGCGACGACGCTGTGGAAAATCTACGTCGGCATCACAATCGTCGGCGTCGTCCTGCTCATGGCGGGAGACATGAATTTCTACAACGCGATAGCGCATTCCTTCGCCGCCGTATCGACGGGAGGATTCTCGACGCACACCGCGAGCGTCGCGCACTACGACTCAGCATACCTCGACTACGTGCTGCTCTTCCTGATGTTCGCCTGCGGCGCGAACTTCACGCTGCACTTCGCGGCGCTACGCGCGCGCACTCTGAAGCCCTACAAAGAGCCCGAGTTCCTCTTCTACACCGGCGTCGTCGTCATAGCGACGGCGCTCATCTGCGCGCATCTGCTTTGGGAGGGCGTCTACACGAGCTTCTGGGACGCGCTGCGCTTCAGCTCCTTCCAGGTCGTCAGCGTCATAACGACGACGGGCTTCATCACGGCGGACTACGCGCAGTGGCCATACTTCACGCAGCTCGTGCTGCTCGCGATAATGATGATAGGCGGCTGCGCCGGCTCGACGGCGGGCGCTATCAAATGCGTGCGCTTCCAGATAGTCATAAAGGCGGCCTTCGGCGAGCTCAAGAAGCTCGTCCACCCGAACGCCGTCGTAGTGGTGCGCCAGGGAGAGAAGGCGGTCAGCCCGCAGATGGTCTCCGCCGCCTCGTGCTTCATCGCGATCTACTTCATGATATGGGGCCTCTCGGCCATCGCGGTCAGCCTCACCGGCAACGACATCGTCACCTCCATCAGCGCCGTCTCCGCGACGCTGAGCAACGTCGGCCCCGGGCTCGCGGACGTCGGCCCTGTGGAGAACTTCGCCGACCAGGCGCCCTTCGCAAAGTGGGTTTACACCTTCGACATGCTCTGCGGCAGGCTTGAGATATACACGCTGCTCGCGCTCTTCACGCGCAGCCTGTGGCGTAAGTAGCGCGCTCCGCGCACATCTTATCCACACAGTTAATCACACTATGGATAGTGTTTAGTGGATAAGATGTCAATATATCTAGTGTCCTCAACCTTCTCAAAATAAAAAATTATGATATGATAAATGAGCCGGGCGGGCGGTACGCTCCGGCTCATTTAATAAAAAATACCCGCCAGCATAATAATTGGAGGTTCTCAATTATGCTTATAAAGCCTGCGTTCAGCCCATCAGCGAAGGATATTCTGCGCGACCGTTACCTGTGGCGCGACGAGAACAGAAACCCCGTGGAAAAACCCGAAGAGATGCTCGTCCGCGTCGCGAAGAACGTCGCGGCGGCGGAGCGTACGCTCGCTGAGCAGTATAAATGGACCGACGAGTTCTACGAAATTATGGCGACTCTGCGTTTCCTGCCGAACAGCCCGACGCTGATGAACGCGGGACGCCCCGCGCCGCACGGACAGCTCGCGGCCTGCTTCGTCATCGGCATCGAAGACTCTATGGAAAGCATATGCGAGGCGCTGCGCAAGCAGATGCTCATACACAAGAGCGGCGGCGGCACGGGCTTCAACTTCTCGAAGCTCCGCCGCGAGGGCGCGAAGGTCAACTCGACCAACGGCCGCGCCTCCGGCCCCGTCTCGTTCATGGGGCTCTTCGACAAGGCGACAGAGACCGTCCAGCAGGGCGGCATGCGCCGCGGCGCGAACATGGGGATACTCAACATCGACCACCCCGACATCAGGAAATTCATCCACTGCAAGGACAAGGACGGCACGATAACTAACTTCAACATCTCCGTCGGCGTCTTCGACGATTTCATGGAAAAGGCCGTCGCCGACCCGCACGGCGAAGAGGCCGCTCTGCTTGAGGAAATAGCCGACTCCGCGTGGCGCACCGGCGACCCGGGGATAATATTCCTCGACGCGATAAACCGCGGCAACACGACGCCGAACCTCGGCAAGCTCATGAGCACGAACCCATGCGGCGAGTCCCCGCTTTACCCGAACGAGGCGTGCAACCTCGGCTCGATAAACATCGCCTCGATGGTCAAGGACGGAAAATTCGACTTTGAGACGCTGAAGCAGGTCACGGCAGTCGCGACGCGCTTCCTCGACGACGTAATCGACGTCAACCACTACCCGCTGCCCGAGATAGCGGAGGCCGTCAAGCTCACGCGCAAGATCGGCCTCGGAGTCATGGGCTGGGCCGACCTGCTCTTCCAGCTCCGCATAGCCTACGACAGCGAGGAAGCCTACGCGCTCGCCGCCGAGATAATGGGAACTATACAGAACACCGCGCACGATACCTCGGTCGCGCTCGGCAAGGAAAAGGGAATCCCGGAGCCGCTCGCGCACCTCGGACGCCGCAACGCGACGCTCACCTGCATCGCGCCGACCGGCACCATAGCCCTGCTCGCGAACTGCTCGTCCGGCATCGAGCCGCTCTTCGCGCTCGAGCACACGCGCGTCCGCACGCAGATAGACGGCACGAAAGTCGTCATGAAGCAGCGCAACCGCTGGTATGAGCAGGCTATAAAAGAGGGCTTGCCGGAAGACCAGATGAAAAAAGTATTCGTGACGTCGCACGACGTTTCGCCCAGCGCGCACGTCAGGACGCAGGGCGTCTTCCAGCGCTACACCGACCTCGCCGTCTCCAAGACGGTCAACCTGCGCCACGAGTGCTGCGTCCGCGACGTGCTCGACGCCTACATCCTCGCCTGGAAAGAGGGCTGCAAGGGCATCACGGTCTACCGCGACGGCTCGAAGTCGAGCCAGGTCCTCTACCGCAAGGAGGACGAGAAGAAGGCCGAGTCGCTGACGGAGAGCGCGAACGCCCCGAAAGAGGCCGAGCCCGTCCCCGTAATGGCAGGGGCTCCCGCCGCCGCGCCGAGATTCCGCTTCGTTCTGAAAAGGCCGAAGGACTAGAAAATTTAACAGAGACAAACAAAAATCCCGGCTCCCACGCGAGAGCCGGGATTTTTTATATCTTCCGCTTTCTATCCGACGCGCACGGCGCAC
>UQVV01000031.1 GCA_900544635.1 uncultured Cloacibacillus sp.
TCCGCGCCCGCGAAGTCCTCGGCTTTGAAGAGCTGCGTCGCGCGCATGTAATATTCCTCGGGCAGCACGTTCGTGCGGTAATACCACCAGCCGCCGCCCGCGAATGCGGCGAGCAGCAGAAGCGCCGCCGCGATAAAAACCTTCCTCGGCACGCGCGGGCGCTGCGGCTTCTGCGCGCTCCAGCTCCGCTCCGCCTCGGTCAGCCCTTTCTGCTCCTCCGGCACGGTCTCCGGACATTTTATATCTTCGTCATCGTTCAACGGCATCGTCAGCAATTTCGGGCCGCCGCGCAAATATTCCGGTAATCGCGGCCCTCTTCCTTTCCTCCGCAGATTGTAGCAGAAATTATATATTTTTTGGCTATGACGCTTTCTATAAATGGAGTAAAATCTTAATGCTAACGAATGAGCCGGAGGTAATTTGTGTGAATCTCGAATTTCACGATATAACGTTAGACGAAGCGCCGCACTACCTGGAGCATTGGAACATGTGCGCCCAGCGCACGTCCGACTACTGTTTCCCGATAATCTGGAGCCTCGGCCCCGACTACGGGACGAAGATAGCCTACGACGAGGAGAACGACCTCTACTGGCTGCACCAGCGCAAGGAGGGGCTCAACGACCTCGCGCCCGTCGGACGCTGGGAGCGGGACGACTGGCCGCGGATTCTGCGCGCGCACTACGGAGACGAGATAGAGATAGACCTCGTGCCCGAGACGCTCGCCGCGATATGGACGCGCGAGCTCGAAGGCTGCGCCAAGGTCGAGACGACGGACGACCGCGGCACGTGGGAGTACCTCTACGACATCCACGCGCTCGCGACGCTGGCCGGGAACAAATACATGAAGAAGCGCAACCGCGTGAACCAGTTCCGCAAAAATTACGACTACGTCTACGAGCCGCTGACGGACGCGATTCTCGACGAGATAATCGAATTCCAGCAGTCGTGGTGCCAGATAAACAACTGCGGGCAGAGCGAGGGGCTCGTCGAGGAGGACCACGCGATTCACCGCATCCTGCACCACTGGCACGACATCCCGAACCTCTGCGGCGGGGCCATCCGCGTCGGCAAAAAAATCGAAGCCTACACCGTCGGCGAGCTCGCTGGCAACATGCTCGTCGTCCACTACGAGAAGGCGAGCCTCGAATACGGCGCGGCCTACCAGGTCATCAACAAGGAATTCCTCTCGCACATGGTCGCGGAGCACCCGGAGCTCGAAATAGTGAACCGCGAGGAGGACATGAACGACGAAGGGCTTCGCGCCGCGAAGATGTCCTACCTGCCCACGGGCTTCCTCAAGGAATGCCGGGTCAACATCAGATTTATATGATAAAATGCAGGAGCTGATCAACATGACGAAACGGAGGACTACCATGATGAAAATTCTTGCTCTCAGCGCAATGGTCGCGGCGGCGGCGCTCGCCCCCTTCGCGGCGAAGCCGGCGGAGGCCGCCGAGGCCGCGAGACAGACCGCGGTGTTTGAGACGAACTACGGCACGTTCAAGATCGAGCTTTACAACGACCTCGCGCCGAACACGGTCAAGAACTTCACCGACCTCGCGGGTAAGGGCTTCTACGACGGGCTCACCTTCCACCGCGTCATCGACGAGTTCATGATCCAGGGCGGCTGCCCGAAGGGCAACGGCACCGGCGGCCCGGGCTACGTCATCAAGGACGAGTTCGGCAAGGGGCTGCGCCACGACAAGCCCGGCGTGCTCTCGATGGCGAACGCGGGGCCGGACACGGGCGGCTCGCAGTTCTTTATAACGCTCGTGCCGACGCCGTGGCTCGACGGCAAGCACGCGATATTCGGACAGGTGAAGGAAGGCATGGAGGTCGTCGAGAAGATAGGCAAGCTTCCGACAGACTCGATGGACCGTCCGCTTAAGAAGGTCGTCATCGAAAAGCTGACGATCGAGGGCTAGTTTCACCGAAATCATAAAAACGCACGGGCGGCTCGTTGTGAGCCGCCTCTTTTTTGTGCAAATCGCGCGGCGTTGTGCTAAAATGCTTAAATGTAGTCTGATGCCTGATACTTCGCAGGCAATTGGAGGAAATGCCGTGAGCTTTGAAATAAAAATAAAAGACGCCTGTACGCTCAGCAGCGACAAAACCATTACGGCCCGCGAGGCGCTCGCCCTCTCGAACTTCCCGAAGAAGGAGGCGGTCGTGGCCTGCCGCGTGAACCGCGAGCAGCGCCCGCTCTCCTGGGAGCTCGTGATGGACTCCTACATAGAATTCATAACCACGGACAGCATAGAGGGCATAGAGGTCTACACGCGCACGCTCGCCTTCCTGCTGACGGCCGCCGCGACGCGCGTGCTCGGCGTGCGGCTGCACCTCACGCAGTCGATGTTCTACTCGTACTTCTACGAGTCGCCGGAGCGCGAGCTGAGCGAAGAGGACTGCGCCGCGCTGCGCGCCGAGATGCGCCGCATGGCGGAGGAGGACGAGCCGATACGCCGCGAGGTCTTCCCGATAGACGTGGCGCGCGCGATGATGTCCGCGCTCGGCTACAGCGACAAGGAGGAGCTGCTGCGCTACGCGGGGACGGACCCCGTGATTCTCTACAGATGCGGCGGCGTCTACGACTTTTTCGGCGGCGCGCTCGCGGACCGCGCCTCGCTCACGCCGACCTTCGAGCTGCATCCGTACCGCGGCGGCCTTTTCATCTCGGGCCCGACGCTCTCCGACCCATGCAAGACTATGCCCTTCTCCGAATCGCCGAAGCTCTTCAGGCTCATACAGGAGCACACCGCGTGGCTGAAAAATCTTGACGTCAGCACATGCGCGGGAATTCATAAAATCGTAACGGATGGCGGCTCGCGCGACCTCATCATGCTCTGCGAGGCTCTGCACACGAAGATGCTGAGCCACATCGCCGAGGAGATAGAGGCGCGCCCGGAGGTGCGGCTGCTCTGTCTGGCGGGGCCGTCGAGCTCCGGCAAGACGACGTCGTCGCGCAGGCTGCGCGTTCAGCTTCTCGCCTCCGGCATACGCTCGCGGACGCTCGAGCTCGACAACTATTTCGTAGACCGTGAACGCACGCCGCTCGACCGCGACGGCAAGCCGGATTTCGAGGCGCTTGAGGCGCTCGACCTCGAGCTCGTCAACGAGCAGATTTCAGCTCTGCTTGCGGGCAAAGAGGTGGACGTTCCGAAGTTCGACTTCCTCACCGGCAAGCGCACGAAGGGGCGGAAGATGCGCCTCGCGCCGAACGAGCTGCTCGTCATCGAGGGCATCCACGGCCTCAACAGCAGGCTGACGCAGAGCGTCCCCGCGGATAAAAAATACAAAATTTTCATCTGCCCGCTGACGGGCACGAACATAGATTTCCACAACAGGCTCGGCACGACCGACACGCGGCTCATCCGCCGCCTCGTGCGCGACGCGCGGACGCGCGGACATTCCGCCGAGGCGACGCTCAAACAGTGGCCCTCCGTCGTGCGCGGCTCGTTCCGCCACATCTTCCCGTATCAGGACAACGCGGACGCGATATTCAACACGGCGCTCGCCTACGAGATCCCCGTGCTCAAGGGCTACGTCGTCCCGCTGCTGAAGACTGTGCCGGAGGATTCCCCCGTATACGGCGAGGCGCAGAGGCTCCTCGCGATGCTTCATTTCGTCCCCGTCATTCCGTCGGACGACGTGCCGAACCTCTCTATCATCAGAGAGTTCATCGGCGGGAGCTGTTTTGAATAGGTAAATAACGAAGGCGCGCGGCGCGGAAGAGCCGTCCGCCTTTTTTATGCAGCGAGGTTTCAGATGCTGATTCTACATTTGGCGTACGAACAGAATTGCGTATATCTCTGGGGCGAGGTCTCCTTCGACAGGCTGCGCCGTCCGAAGCCCGGCGAGGACGGCTACGCTGCGCTGCCGTGGGGCGCGAAGCCCGCGGAGCTGCGCGCCGCGCTCAAGGAGACGGGCGTGCGGAACGCGCGCAAGACCAACGAGCTCGCGACGCACATATACATATTGCTCCCCGCGAAGGACGGCGTCCCCGCGCCGTCGGACGGCATACTCGGCGACGCGCCGCAGTCCGCGGGCGAGGCGAAGCTCGAAATTTTCCGCGTTCCCGCGCTTCCGGTCGAGTTCGCGGAGTTCGCCGCGATGCTGCGCATGATGCGCGAGTGCGGCGAAAGGATACCGGCCCCCGGAATAATCCTCGCCGACGACTTCAAATACCTCTGCCGCGCGCTCGAGTACGCGGCGGCGCTCGTGCAGCGCGGGACCTACATCCCCGATATGGAGCCGTTCCTTGAGACCTACGCCTCGCAGTGGCGGCCCGTCATACTCGCGAAATATCAGGACGAATTCTCGGCCTTCGCGAAGGCCATGCCGCCCGTCCTCTGCGGCGTATTCCTCGACGAGCCGCAGGAGACGCCGCGCAGGAAGCGCGAGAACGCGATGCTGATACTCGAGGGGCTCATCGACTCGATGATACGCGCCTCGCAGCACGGGGCGTCGGAGATGGGGCGGCGCATAAACTCGGGCAACCCGCACGAAATCTGGATACGCTCGCTGATATGGAAGCGCGCCCCGCTGCTGCAGTGGCACGACGAGATGGCGGCGCTCTATCCGCAGATACGCGACTGGGCCGACTCGCTGAAGGCCGTCACCGCGCAGCCGTGGCGTCTCTTCATGCGCATAGAGGAGCCCTCGACCGACGAAAACGTCTGGCGGCTCTCGTGGCATCTTCAATCGACGCAGGACCCGTCGCTGATAATCCCCGCCGAGCGCGTGTGGAGCCCCGGCGACGCGGAGCGCGCGTGGTTCGACCATACGCACACGAACCCGCGCCGCTACATGCTCCAGATACTGGGGCACCTCGCCTCGCACATACCGGTGATAGCCGAGAGCCTCGAAACGCCCTTCCCCTGCGAATGCAGGCTCGACGCGGACGACCTTTTCGACTTTTTACAGAATCACGTGACCTCGATAATAGACCAGGGCATTCAGGTGCAGCTCCCCTCGGCGTGGGGGCAGCTCTCCGACCGCCCGCGCCTCTCGGTGCGCGCCGAGCTGCGCGACGCGAACGCCTTCGTCCCCGGCGGGCAGATGAGCCTCGACGACATGCTCGACGTCGACTGGTCCGTCGCGCTCGGCGGAGACATACTGACGCAGGAGGAGCTCGCGACGCTCGCCGAGCTCAAGACGCCGCTGACGAACCTGCGCGGGCGCTGGGTCATCATCTACCGCGACGAAGTGGAGAAGATAACCGCGGCCCTCAAGAAAATGCCTCAGAAGATAGAGCGCCGCGAAGCGCTGCTCTCCTCGCTGCGGCAGGACTACAACGACGCGCCGCTCTCCGCCGTCGCGGGCTCGCCGTGGATAGACTCGGTGCGCGCGCTGCTCTCCGGCTCCGCGCCGCTCGAGGAGATGGACGCGCCAGAGGGCTTCTGCGGGCGGCTGCGCCCCTATCAGGCGAAAGGGCTCGCGTGGCTCGTGCGCCTCATACGCCTCGGCATGGGCGCGTGCCTCGCCGACGACATGGGCCTCGGCAAGACGGTGCAGACGCTCGCGCTCATCAAAAATCTGCGCGTGCGCGGCGAAAAGCGGCCGATACTGCTCATCTGCCCGACCTCCGTGATGGAGAACTGGCGGCGCGAGACGGAGAAATTCACGCCCGGCACGAAAACGCTCATACACCACGGAATAAAGCGCAGCCGCGGCAACATCTTCACGGACGGCGGCCTCGAGGAGACGCTCGTCATATCGTCATACTCGCTGCTCCACCGCGACAGCGCGCTCTTCTCGAAGATAGAATGGGCCGGCGTCATACTCGACGAGGCCCAGAACATAAAGAACCCCGACACCTACCAGTCGCGCGCCGCGCGCTCGCTCAAGGCGGACTGGCACATAGCGCTCACCGGCACGCCGGTCGAGAACCACGTCGGCGACATGTGGTCTCTGATGGAATTCCTCATGCCCGGCCTCATGCCGAACCGCGCCCGCTTCGCGCGCGAAATCCTGCGCCCCGTCCAGGCCGGCGAGAAAAAAGCGATGGACCGCGTGCGCCGCATGACCGCGCCCTTCATCCTGCGCCGCCTCAAAACGGACAAGGAAATAATCGACGACCTTCCCGAAAAAATCGAGACGAAAGAATTCTGCACGCTGAGCCGCGAGCAGGCGAGCCTCTACAGCGCCGTCACTACCGCGCTCGCGCAGGAGCTCGAAGGCGCGGAGGGCATCAAGCGCAAGGGCGTCGTCCTCGGCGCGATAACGGCGCTCAAGCAGATATGCGACCACCCGCTGCTCTACGTCAAGGACAAATCCGACTACAAAAACCGCTCAGGGAAAATGGCGCGCCTCGCCGAAATCGCCGAAGAAATGCTCGCCGCGGGCGACCGCGCGCTCATCTTCACGCAATACGCCGAGATGGGCGCGATACTCAAAAAATTCCTCCAGGAGATGTTCGGCCGCGAGGCGCTCTTCCTGCACGGCGGCGTGCCGCGCGAGAAGCGCGACGAAATGGTGCGCCGCTTCCAGGAGGACGAGAACGCGCCGCCCTTCTTCATACTCTCGCTCAAAGCGGGCGGCACGGGGCTGAACCTCACGCGCGCGAACCACGTCGTCATGTTCGACCGCTGGTGGAACCCCGCCGTCGAGCAGCAGGCCGTCGACCGCGCGTACAGAATAGGCCAGCGCAGCAACGTGCAGGTACACTACTTCTGCTGCCGCGGCACGCTCGAAGAAAAAATAGAAGCTTTGATTGAATCGAAAAAAGAGCTCGCCTCGATGCTCGTCGGCACCGGCGAAAGCTGGCTCACCGAAATGAGCGACAGCGACCTTTACGAGCTCTTCTCGCTCGAAAAAGAGGCGGTGGAAAGCATATGACGCAGTTCGAACGCGAAGAAAAATTTTACCGCTACAAAAAACCGCGCGAAACGCGCTGCGGCATAAAGTCGCGCACCGCGCGCGGACACGCCTACGGCACGAACTGGTGGTCGCGCCGCTGGGTCACCGTCATAGAACAGTGCATCGACGCGGCGCGCATATCGCGCGGCAAAAGCTACGCGCGGCGCGGACAGGTCGTCAGCATCTCCATAGAGCCCGGCCTCGTCACCGCCTTCGTGCAGGGCACGCGCAAAACGCCCTACCAGATACGTCTGGGCTTCGAGACCGTGACGCCCGACGCGCGCGAGCTGATACTCTTCCGCTTCCGCGAGCGCGCCGCCTTCACCGCGCAGCTGCTCGCGGGCGAAATGCCCGACGAGATAGAACAGATATTCAAGGAATCCGGCACGCCGCTCTTCCTCAACAAAAACGCGCTGCGCCGCTTCAAATGCTCCTGCCCCGACGACGCGACGCCATGCAAGCACATCATCGCCGTGCTGCTGCTCCTCGGCGAAGAGCTTGAAGACGACCCCTTCATCCTGCTCAGGCTGCGCGGCCTCGACAAAGAATCGCTGATAAACCTGCTCACCCTCGAAAGCCCGCGCGACGACGGCCCGCTGCCCATCGACGAGGACGACGCCGAGCCGTGGAGCGCCGAAGCAGGCGAGGAACCCGAAAGCGTCACGGGAGGCGCGGAAACCCCCGAAGAGGACGAAAGCGCCGCCGTCTCCGAAGAGCCGCCGCAGCCCGGCGAAAGCTGGTTCGCCGCGGGCGACTTCACCTTCGAACAGCCCGAAGCCGACCGCACGCGCCGCGCCGCCGCGCTCGACGTAATGAACGACTTCCCCTTCTGGCGTGGCGAACACCCCTTCCGCCAAATGCTCGCCCCCTGCTACGAACAGGCCGCCATCTTCGCCGGCGAAATCCTGACCGGAGAAAAGAAAAAACCCGTCGGCAGGCCGAGGAAGCTGATATAGAAAATTTGCAGGCAGCGCATTGTGGGCATATAAAAAATCCCCGTCCGAGAGGGCGGGGATTTTTCGTATCTTTATGCCGCGCGTCTTACGGCAGCGGGCCGTCCCAGAATCTTGGGAGGCCGACGGAGTAGCCGACGGTGAAGCCGCCCTCCTGGTCGTAGACGAAGATGAGCTTCGAGTTGAAGTTGTTGGTCGGGACGGAGAAGGCGACGCCGGCTTCCCAGCGGCTCTGCTCGTCGTGCATTCCGCCCATCACTCGGCCGTAGTTGCCGAAGAACTCGATGTTGACGCCGCCCCACCACGAGCGGTTGAAGACGCGCTCGATGCCGAGGTGCAGCCAGTAGGCCTGGTCGCCGACGAGCGGGTGCTGGCCGAGGCTGTAGAGCTCGTTGTGTATGCCGAGCATCGCGGCGTATGAGAGCGAGTCGCCGTCGCCGGTTTTGAAGCCGCCGCCGAAGATTACCTTGTTGTCCTTCATTATCGGGATGTAGCTTGTGAAGCGCGTGCTCGAGACGACTTCGCGCCCGAAGGGGAACCACACGTCGCTCGCGACTTCGAAGCCGCGCGTCGGCAGTATCGGGTCGTCGAGGTTGTTGAAGGTGAAGGAGAGGTACGGGCCGTGCTCGCCGTCGTCGTCGGGCGCGTATGAGGTTATCATCTCGCCCGCGTAGCCTACGCCGACTCTCATGCGGTCCGTTATCGTCTTGTACCACGCGAGCTTCGCGACGTATCTTTCAAGCTCCGTCTCGCCGTTCGAGGCGAAGGGCTCGTATTTCTCGCGCCGCGCCGCGAGCGTCAGCCCCCACTGGTCGCGGTTGACGCTGACGGGCGTGAAGTAGCGCAGCATTCCGCCCCATGTGGTGCCGAGGCGCAGCTCAGCCGCGGCCGTGTCGCCGTCCATGAAGGTGTCGCGCGCCGTGCCGCTGACGGAGAACCAGCGGTTCGCGTTGAGGTTGCTCGCGTAGCCGTCGAAGCCTATTTCGTATTTCGCGGGGCGCTCTATGCGGAAGACGACCGCGACCGTGCCGCGCGTTATGCGCTCGGTGTAGCCGTCGACGGAGCGCACGTCGTCGTATTTCGACATTTCGGAGACTGCGTCGGAGACGGCCTGCATGTCGAGCGGCTCGTCTATCCATTCCGAGTATTTTTTATAAAGCCTGTCAGCTATTCCCTGCGGCACGCCTTCGAAGCGCACTTCTGCGACGGTCGGCGGATGCGGCGGGCGGCGCAGCTCGAGCTCGTGGTCCCATACGCCGCACTTTTCTTTCACGAGCTTGTGGAGCGCCGCGACTTTTTCCTCGGCGGCCTTCGTGCCCTCGTCGATTATGCGGTCGTAGCCGCCGGCCTCGAAGGTGCTGAATTTCTTCACGTCTGGCGTGATTACCAGGTCCGCGGCCGCGGCGTTGTCGCGTATCTGCTGGATCATGAGTATGTCGAGCGTCTGGCCCGCCACGTCGAACATCGAGCGCATCTCGCTGTCTTTTTTCGTTATGTCCTCGGGCGAGAGGTTGACGGCGACTATCGGGTGGCCGGGGAATATTTTCTTCGCTTCGAGCACGGGGAGGTTGGCCTTGAGGCCGCCGTCGACGAGCAGCATGTCGTCCATCGGCCACGGGTCGAAGACTATCGGTATCGACATGGAGGCGCGCAGCGCGGAGGCGAGGTTTCCGTTGCGCAGCACGACGGTGTCGCCGTTGAGCAGGTTCGTCGCTACGGCCGCGAAGGGGTATCTGAGGTAGTCGAAGTCGGTGACGGTGACGTCGGCGGTCAGCTCGCTGAGAAAGGCGTAGAGGTTTTTCGCGTTGAGCGCGGCGCGCCGTCCCTGCGTCTGGTTGTCGCTGTTGACCGTGACGGAGAAGAGCGCGTCGTTCGGCGCGGGCGCTCTGTTGAAGGCTCCCTTGTCGCCTTCCATTACGGCGCGGCCGGACATTATCTCCATGAGGTCGACCTTTTCGAGCAATTCGCGCATTTCCGCGGGAGTGTAGCCCGCGCTGTAGAGCCCGCCCATTATCGCGCCCATGCTGGTGCCTATGACGGCGGCTATGGGGATGTTTTCGCGTTCGAGCACCTCGAAGACGCCGATGTGCGCGAGCCCCTTCATGCCTCCGCCGCAGAGGACGAGCACGACGCCGTCCTTGTGCGGGAAGCCCCAGCTCATGAAATGGTCGCGCGTCTCGGGGCTGTTTACGGGGTAGCGCGCCGCGAAGGACGCGGAGGGCGCGAGCACGGCTATGAGCGCCGCGCATATAAGCGCTGTGATTTTTGACGGTACGGACAACGAACTCACCTCTGGCGCGGGCTGCGAAAAATGAAAAAACAAAACCGTTCGGGTTTAAGCCCTGCTTTGATATAGCAACGATTATACCATTGCGCGGCGAAAAAAGCGGAAAGCAGTTTCCATTATACGCGCGTCTGCGCTTCCGTCGCGCGGCGCGCGCGTTTGGAATATAATAAGGTCGGGCGCGCGTGCGCTCTCACTCTGCGAAACGAAAGGCGGCGGCTTTATGCACAAGATCGGACGGTGGATTCTTCTCGCGCTGTTTGTCGCTTTCCTCGCCGGCCTCATGCCGACCATCTTCGAGTGGTGCGACAGGTTTTTCGTATTCACCGAAGAGGGGCTCGGCGTCACGCGCCACTTCACGCATACGGTCGACTCCGTTTTTCTTACGCTCAAGGACTACGCGTGGCACATCACTATAATCTACGCCGCGGTCATAGCCTTCGTCATATTTATGGAAGGGCAGAACCCCGACCGCACGATACTCTGGATGCTCGCGCTCATCTTTCTTCCGGTCTTCGGCGTCGTGCTCTATCTCGTCATAGGGCCGGACTTCCGCAGCCTGCGCAAGCGGAGGCTCTTCCGCCCGTCCAAGAGATACGGCTTCGACGACACGCCCTTCCCGAAGGACGTGGAGGAGCAGTTTCTCATCGGGCGCATGCTGCACGCGTGCAGCGGCGCGGAGCTGCTGATGCGCAACCGCGTCGAGATACTTATCAACGGCGACGAGACCTTCCCCGCGATTGAGAAGGCTTTGCGCGAGGCGAAGAATTATATACACATGGAATTTTTCATCGTGCGCAGCGACGAGCTCGGCGAGCGCATCGGCGCGCTGCTGAAAGAGGCGGCGGGCCGCGGCGTCGAGGTGCGGCTGCTTTACGACGCGGTCGGGAGCTGGAGCCTCAAGCGCTCGTTCGTCAAAGATTTGGAGGATGCGGGCATCGACTGCCGCTCCTTCATGCCTGTCGCGCTGCCTATATTCCGCCGCCAGATGAATTTCCGCAACCACCGCAAAATCGTCGTAATCGACGGCGCGGTCGGCTTCACGGGCGGGCTCAACCTCGGCACTGAGTACGAGGGCAAGGGGCCGCTCGGCTTCTGGCGCGACACCTTCGTGCGGCTCGAGGGCGAGGCTGTGCCGGAGCTGCATAAAATTTTCCTCAACGACTGGTGCGTCAGCTCGGGCGAGGAACCGCGCGAGGGCTGCGAATGCGAGCGCGATTTCTACGACGGCGGCGCGGAGGGGCGCGGCGCTCTGCCTGTCCTGCCGGTGCAGGTCGTCGCGAGCGGCGTGGACAGCGTCTGGCATTCCATCGCGAAGGGCTATTACGGCATGATTTCGCGCGCGCGGGAGCGGGCGTGGATAACGTCGCCCTACCTCGTGCCGGGGCCGGAGCTGATGAACGCGATGATAGCCTCGTCGCTTTCGGGCGTGGACGTGCGCGTTATGATTCCCGAGAAGAAGGACCATTTCCTCTCCTTCTGGGGCAGCCGCAGCTACATCGAGCCGCTGCTGCGCTCGGGCGTGCGCGTCTTTATGTATCAAAAGGGCTTCATCCACACGAAGTCCGTGCTCACCGACTGCTGCTGCGCCTCGGTCGGCACCTGCAACATGGACGTGCGCAGCCTCGACATAAATTTCGAGAACCAGCTTTTCATCTACGACAGAAAGATCACGGCGGCCTTCGCGGAGCAGTTCGAGCGCGACATGGAGGACTGCCGCGAGCTGACCATATCGGAATGGGAGGAGCGCCCCGTGTGGCAGAAGGTGCTTGAGTCCTTCGGCCGCCTCTACTCGGCGCAGATATAGCATGAACGACAAGGTCTACGAAAAACGTTTTTCCGAACGAAGCGCCTTCTGGGGCGTATGCGCGGCCGCTCTTTCCGCAGTCTGCCTCTATGTCTTTATAAAGATAAACGAGGCGCATCTGTGGTGCGCCGCCGGAGCCGCGTGGGTCGTACTCTGTCTCTCCGCCGCTTCGCTCTCTTTCGCTGCGCGGCCCGAAACTGCGGTCGTTCGCCGACTGGACCGGCGGGCTGTGGCTCATATTCGTCATGTGGTCCTTCGCGCTGCTCCTCGCGATAGAGACGGTCTCCGGCCTTCTCGGCGCGGAAATAGGCGCGGCGTCCTCTCTCGCCTCGTCGTTCTTCATCGCCTTCTGCTGCGTCGCCCTCGGCGTGCGCGGCGCGCTGAACGTCTGCACGACGTTCATAAAAATCGAGACGGACAAACTCCCGTCCGGCGTCGAAACGCTGCGCATAGTCCAGCTGACTGACCTCCATCTCGGCCCGTCGTCGGGCGCGCGCCAGCTCGCGCGCATCCTGCGCCGCGTGCGTGAGGCGCGTCCGGATATGGTCGTCGTCACCGGCGATGTGACCGACGGCAGCCTTGAAGGACGCTCGCGGGAGACGGCGATGTTCCGCCGCATAAAGCCTAAGTACGGATTTTTCGCCGTAACGGGAAACCACGATTTCTACGACGACGTTGAGGAATCTCTGAAATTCATGC
>UQVV01000032.1 GCA_900544635.1 uncultured Cloacibacillus sp.
GCCGCCGGCGCTCGAGTCCGAGAAGGGCAGGCGTGCGAGCGGCTCGTCGGCGAAGCTATAAAGGGGACGGAGCGCGGCAGGCTTTTCATCGTCTCGAAGGTGCTGCCGAACAACGCTGGGCGGCGCGGAATTTTCAGAAGCTGCGAAGAAAGCCTGCAACGGCTCGGCACTGACTACCTCGACCTGTATCTGCTGCACTGGCGCGGAAGCGTGCCGCTCGCGGAGACGGTCGAGTGCATGGAGAAGCTTGAGCGCGACGGCCTGATACGCGGCTGGGGCGTCTCGAATTTCGACACGGACGACATGGAGGAGCTCCGGCGCGTGAAGGGCGGCGACGGCTGCCTCGTTAACCAGGTGCTCTACCACGCGGCCTCGCGCGGCATAGAGTACAGCCTTCTGCCGCAGATGAGGGAGCGCGGCGTCGCGCTGATGGCCTACTGCCCGCTCGCGCAGGGCGGAAGCCTGAGACGCGGCCTCTTCCGTTCGCGCGCGCTGAACGACATAGCCGCCCGCCGCGGCGCGACCGTCGCGCAGATATTATTGGCCTGGGCGATACGCGGCGGAAACGCCATAGCGATACCGCGCAGCTCGTCGCCCGAGCACACGGCGGAAAACGCGGGCGCGGACGCGATAGAGCTGACCGCGGAGGAGCTCGCGGCGATCGACCGCGAATTTGCGCCGCCGCGCCGCAAAGAACCGCTCGATATACAATAGCGGCGCGCGTAGGAAATAAATGAACGGAATTGTCATTCTGATTTGTGCTCTGCTGCTTATCATGGCGATGAAGCTGCTGATGGAGCGCGACCTCATCGGGCTGTTCCTGTTTTGTTTGGCTCTTCTTTTAATTTTCGGTGTGAAACCTGGATAGTACTTAGACTCCAAAGCATCGAAAAATGTTATATGAAAAGGAAAACCTAAAATCATAAAAAACCGGCTTCGCCGCGTAATCAAGGCGAAGCTGGTAAAAGGGCATAAAAATGGCGGAGAGGGTGGGATTTGAACCCACGTAGCGGCTCAGCACCGCTAAGACGATTTCGAGTCGCCCGCCTTCGACCGCTCGGCCATCTCTCCGCGTCTCGCAAAAGACGCAGAATATTATAGCCGATTTCCGCGACTTTGCAAGCTCTGGGAAAAAGCGAATTTTATGATAATTGGCTTTACATATATTGTTGCGCCGCCGGGATTGTACTATACTTTTTCGTCATAGTACGCGCTGTACGCGTAAATGTAAATGGAGGGGTCGCTGTGGCTTCAAAGGACTTTATGCGCTCTACGCGACGCGAGACTATCGTCATCGTCGCTCTCTATCTGCTCTTCTTTGCATGGTGGTACGTCACCGCGTACGGCTTCGGGGACGACCCGGCGGAGTACGAGTACATCATGGGCTTCCCCGAGTGGTTCTTTTACAGCTGCATCGCCGGATACGTCGGCATTTCGCTGATTCTCTGGGGCGCCGTGCGCCTCTTCTTCAAGGACCTCCCGCTCGACGACGCGGACGAATCGGAGGACGAGAGCAATGGTTAACCACGTCGCTATGATAGTGCCGCTCGTCTTGTACTTCGTCCTCATCATGGGGATTGCGTGGCTCGGCAACCGCTTTGCGGCGAAGCGCGCGGACACCGCGGGCTTCATGGAGGAATATTTCATCGGCAGCCGTTCGATGGGCGGCTTCGTCCTCGCGATGGCTGTCATAACGACCTACACGAGCGCGAGCAGCTTCGTCGGCGGCCCCGGCATCGCCTACAACCTCGGCCTCGGATGGATTCTTCTTTCAATGATACAGGTGCCGACGGCTTTCCTGACGCTCGGCGTGCTGGGCAAGCGCTTCGCGCTCATCGCGCGCCGCACGAAGGCCGTGACGATTACGGATTTTATACGCGCGCGCTACGACAGCGACGCGGTCGTGATACTTTCGTCGGCGGCGCTGCTCGTCTTCTTCATGGCCTCGATGCTCGCGCAGTTCATCGGCGGCGCGCGGCTTTTTGAATCGGTGACGGGCTACTCCTATCAGACGGGGCTCATTATATTCGGCCTCACAGTCGTAATCTACACGACGGTCGGCGGCTTCCGCGCCGTCGTCCTCACCGACACCATCCAGGGCGTGATGATGCTCGTCGCCTCGCTTGCGATACTCTTCGCCGTCGTCACGGCGGGCGGCGGCGTCGGCAACATCATGCAGACGCTTTACACAATCGACCCGAAGCTTCTGACGCCGACCGGCGCGAACGACGCGATACCGAAGCCCTTCATCCTTTCGTTCTGGGTGCTCGTCGGCATCGGCGTGCTCGGCCTGCCGCAGACGACGCAGAAATGCCTCGGCTATAAGGACTCGCGTTCGATGCACAGCGCGATGATAATCGGCACCTTCACCGTCGGCTTCATCCTCCTCGCGATGCACCTGGTCGGCGCCATGGGCCGCGCCGTCATCCCCGACATAGAGATAGGCGACCTCGCCGTTCCGACGCTGACCGTGCGGCTGATGTCGCCCTTCTGGGCAGGAATTTTCATCGCGGGGCCGCTCGCCGCGATAATGTCCACCGTCGACTCGATGCTTATCATGTGCTCTGCCGCGATAGTCAAGGACCTTTATTTCCACTACGTCCTGAAAAACGACGAGACGAAGCTGCCGCCCTCGACCGTCAAGCGCATGAGCCTCGCGGTCACGGGCGTCGTCGGAGTTATAGTTTTCATAGCGGCGCTGAAGCCTCCGTCGCTGCTCGTATGGATAAACCTCTTCGCCTTCGGCGGCCTCGAGGCGGTATTTTTCTGCCCGACGCTCTTCGGCCTCTACTGGAAGCGCGCGAACTCGACCGGCGCGCTGCTCTCGATGGCCGGAGGCGCGGCGGCCTACTTCTTCTTCACACTGACGAAGATAAGCATAGCGGGGACGAGCGCGATCGTCCCGACGCTCGCGATTTCGACGGCGCTCTTCATAATCGGGAGCCGCTTCGGGCGCGCGGAGCCCGCGGAAAAGCTGAAGGCCTTTGAAATATAGGCGCGGCCTTGTCCGCCGCCATAGGCTGTGATATACTTAGGAACGGTGTACAGCACACACAGCCGCTGACGCAAAAGAGGTTCCCGCACAGGCGGGCTCTTGGGCGGGAGAGGCGGCTGGAGGAAAAAACAGGAGGGATACACATGGGTGTAGTAAGCATGAAGCAGCTTCTTGAGTGCGGCGTCCACTTCGGACACCAGACGAGACGCTGGAACCCGAAGATGAAGCCGTTCATCTTCACGGAGCGCAACGGAATCTATATCATCGACCTTCAGAAGACGGTCAAGGGACTTGAAAAAGCCTACGACTTCGTCCGCGAGATAGCGAAGTCGGGCGGAAACGTCCTCTTCGTCGGAACGAAGCGCCAGGCGCAGGATCCGATCCGCGACGAAGCGACGAAGGCCGGCCAGTTCTACATCAACCAGCGCTGGCTCGGAGGACTCCTCACCAACTTCACGACGATCCGCCGCCGCGTTATGCGCATGGCCGAGCTCGAGCAGATGGAAGAGGACGGAAGCATCAACAAGTACCCGAAGAAGGAAGTAATTCAGCTCCGCAAGGAACGCGAGAAGCTTGAGAAATACCTCTCCGGCATCAAGGATATGCGCGACATCCCCGACGCGCTCTTCGTAATCGACCCGCGCCGCGAGACCATCGCCGTCCTTGAGGCGCGCAAGCTCGGCATCCCCGTCATCGCCATCGTCGATACGAACTGCGATCCCGACGTCATCGACTACCCGATACCGGGCAACGACGACGCCATCCGCGCGATAGAGCTCATCGTCGGCCTTATGGCGAACGCCTACATCGAGGGACGCCAGGGACAGGACGCCCGCATTGAGGAAGCCGCCGAAGAGGCCGCTCCCGAGGCGGAGGAGCTTCCCGTAATAGACGAAGACGAGACGGTAGAGGACGAAGTAAAGGTCCGCGTAAAAGAGATGGCCGACCAGAAGGGCTGGAAGGAGACTAACTAACATGGCGAATATCACTGCTGCGATGGTGTCGGAGCTTCGCGCCCGCACCTCTGTCGGAATGATGGACTGCAAAAAGGCGCTCGTCGAATGCGACGGCGACATGGAGAGAGCCTGCGACTACCTCCGCGAGAAGGGACTTGCGAAGGCCGCTAAGAAGGCCGAGCGCACCGCCGCCCAGGGACGTATGTTCACCTACGTCCACAGCAACGCGAAGCTCGCCGTCCTCCTCGAGCTCGACTGCGAGACCGACTTCGTCGCCCGCACCGACGAATTCCTTACGCTCGGCCACGAGATAGCGATGCACATCGCCGCCGCCAACCCGAGCTACATCAAGCCGGAAGACGTCCCCGCCGACGTCCTCGAGCACGAGAAGATGGTCATCATGGCGCAGGCCCGCGAAGAGGGCAAGCCCGAGAAGATGCTTGAAAAGATCGCCGAAGGCCGCATCAACAAGTTCTACGAGGAAAACTGCCTCATGGAGCAGAAGTATATCCGCGACCCGAACGTCAAAATCAAGGACCTCATCATCGAGAACATAGCGAAGATTGGCGAGAACATAGTCGTCCGCCGCTACGCCCGTTTCGCGATAGAAGCCTAACTCTAAACCGAACGCCGAGGCGAGGGATTATTTTTAATCCCTCGCCTTTTTAATAGCAAAAAATAATTTGTCCCGAAGGGAGATTCTCATGAACCGCAAATACAACAAGATACTGTTGAAGCTGTCGGGCGAAATACTTGCCGGCGGCGGACACTTCGGCCTCGACTACGACGCCGTGCGCGGAATCTGCGAGGAAATCGCCGAGGTCGCGAAAGAGGGCATAATGGTCTCCATGGTCGTCGGCGGCGGCAACATCATCCGCGGCGCGCAGACGAAGTACATCGAGCGCGCGCAGGCCGACTACATGGGAATGCTCGGGACCGTCATCAACGCGCTGGCGCTTCAGGACGCGCTTGAAAGCCTCGGTCAGCCGACGCGTGTTCAGTCCGCGATAGAGATGCGCCAGATCGCGGAGACCGTCATACGCCGCCGCGCGATACGCCACCTCGAGAAGGGGCGCATCGTCATCTTTGCGGCCGGCACAGGCTCGCCATACTTCTCGACCGACACCACCGCCGCGCTGCGCGCCTCCGAAATCGGCGCCGACTGCGTCATAAAGGCGACGAAGGTCGACGGCATATACGACAAGGACCCGGAGAAATTCCCCGACGCCGTGAAGCTGCCGCACATCACCTACATGGACGCGCTGAACATGCAGCTCAAGGTCATGGACGCAGCGGCCTTCTCGCTCTGCCAGGACAACAACATCCCGATAGTCGTATTCGACATGCTTAAGAAAGGCAATCTGCGCAGATTGCTGATAGACGGTGAAAATATAGGCTCTATAGTCTCCAGATAGAGTATAATCTATAAAACATCACAAGCTGTAAGGAGTGACCCGCATGCCTCAGAAGATACTTAACGAACTTAGCACGCGCTGCGAAAAGAGCGTGGAGCACCTGAAGAGCACGATGCTCGGCGTCCGCACCGGAAGAGCGCACCCCGCGCTTGTCGAAGAGATAAAGGTCGACTACTTCGGAACGCCGACTCCGATCAAGAACATGGGCAGCGTCAACGTGCCCGAGGCACGCCAGATAGTCATTACGCCGTGGGACAAGACCGCGATGAAGGCCATAGAGAAGGCCATCCAGAGCTCGAGCCTCGGCATCACTCCGCAGAACGACGGCTCGTCGATCCGCCTCAATCTGCCTGAGCTTACGCAGCAGCGCCGCGTCGAGCTCAAGAAGATGGTCAACAAGATGGCGGAAGAGGGACGCGTGGCGGTCCGCAACATCCGCCGCGACGCGATAGAAGCTCTCAAGAAGCTCGAAAAGGACAGCAAGATAACCGAGGACGACCTCAAGAAGTTCCAGAAAGAGGCGCAGGACAAGACCGACGCCTTCATCAAGAAGATCGACGCCGCCCTTGCCGAGAAGGAAAAAGAGATAATGGACAAGTAAGCCGCAGCCTTTAGGGTACGGCGTGAACTTCATGCGTTTCGCCTCCGCGTCCGCCGCGGGGACGGAACGCAGTTTTTTATGCGGAACTGACGGACGCGCATGAACGAGAGCGAATTTTTCAAAAAAATAAGAGAGGCCGGCGGGCGCGGCTACCTTGCGGGCGGCGCGGTGCGCGACATGGTCATGGGTCGCGCGGCTCACGACAAGGACTATCTCGTATGCGGCATGCTGCCGGAGGAATTCACCGCGCTTTTCCCCGAGGCGCGGCGGGCCGGAAAATCCTTCCCCGTCTTTCTGCTTGAAATCGGCGGCGCGGTATGCGAGGTCGCCTTTGCGCGCGTCGAGCGCAAAACGGGGCGCGGCTACACGGGCTTTGAGGCGAGATGCGGCAGGGATATAACGGTCGAGCAGGACCTCGTCCGCCGCGACACGACGATAAACAGCATGGCGATGGACGACGAGGGGCGCATAATCGACCCTTACGGCGGAGCCGCAGACGTCGGACGAAAAATCATCCGCGCGACGTCCGCCGCGCATTTCGCCGAAGACCCGGTGCGCGCGCTGCGCGCCGCGCGTCAGGCGGCGCAGTTCGGCTTCGATATAGAGCCCGCGACGCTCGCGCTGATGGGGCGCTGCGCCGAAGAGCTTCGCGCCGAGCCCGCGGAGCGGAAATTCGCCGAGCTTGAAAAGGCGCTCGGTTCGCCCGCGCCGTCGCGTTATTTTCGCGCGCTTCTCGCCGCGGGGCTGCTCGCGCAGGAATTTCCGCAAATTGCCGCGCTCATAGGCAAAAGCCAGCCGCCGGAGTACCACCCCGAGGGCGACGCTTTCGAGCATACGATGCTTGTAACGGACGCGGCGGCGGCGCGCGGCGCTTCGCCCGAGGCTGTCTTCTCGGCCCTGCTTCACGACATCGGCAAGGGAACGACGCCGGAGGATATGCTGCCGCACCATTACGGCCACGAGGAACGCGGCCTCGCGCTTCTTCCCGAAATCGCAGCCTCGCTCAAAATTCCGAAGCGCTGGCGCAAATGCGCGGAGTTCGTCATACGCGAGCACATGCGCGCATCGCTCGTCAAATCCCCGGCAAAGATACGCGACCTCGTGCGCGCTTTGGAAAACGGCCATATTTCGCGGCGCGACTTCGAAATCGTCGTCGCGGCGGACAACGCGGGAAAAATCCCGGACTGGCTCGCCCGTTACGACGAATACCTCGCCGTCATCAAATCCGCGGCGGCCGCGCCCGTTCCCGAGCGGCTGCGCGGCGCGCAGATAGGCGAGTATATTCGCGGGCGCGAGGCTCATGCTCTGAAAAAATTCATAACGGACGAAAGGCCGCAGAAGCGCGGCGAAGAGGATTAAATCATGAAATTGAACGACCCTGATTATATGCTGGTGCGCGTCGCGGACTACGACCCGAAATGGCCCGAGATGTTCGAGGCCGAGGCGGCGCTTGTGCGCGAAATCATAGGGGACAATCTGATAACGATTTTCCACATCGGCAGCACCGCGGTGCCGGGGCTGAAGGCGAAGCCGGTTATCGACATGCTGCCAGTGGTGCGCGACGTCGCCGCTCTTGACGGCCTTACGCGCGAGTTCGCCGCCGCGGGCTACGAGGCTATGGGCGAGTTCGGCCTGCCGGGCCGCCGCTATTTCAGGAAGGGCGGCGCGAACCGCACGCACCAGCTGCACGCCTACCAATACGACGCCGTTCATGCGATAACGCGCCACGTCGCCTACCGCGACTACATGCGCGCCCACGCCGAAGCGCGCGCGGCCTACGGCGAGCTCAAGGCGTCGCTCGCCTCCCGCTTCCCGGACGACATCGGCGCATACTGCGACGGCAAGGACGAGTTCGTCAAGGAGTACGAGCGGCGCGCGCTGATATGGCACTGGCGGAAGCTCGCGGCGGCGCGGACCGCTTGACTTAGAGCGGACTCTAAGAGATAAAATCTTCATAAATTTGTGTGTGGCGGTGAAATTTTATGAAATACAGAGAACTCGGAAGGACGGGGCTGAAGGTCAGCGAGATAGGCATCGGCTGCGAAGGCTTCGTCGACCATGAAGGCAAGTACACGCAGGCGCTCTTCGACTGCGCCGCGGCGGCGGGCGTCAACTGCTTCGACCTCTATTCGCCGTCGTCCGAAGTACGCAGCCTCGTAGGCGAGGCTCTGCGCGGACGGCGCGAGAAATTCGTGATTCAGGCGCACCTCTGCACGGCGTGGAAAAACGGTCAGTATGAGCGCACGCGGAACATAGACGAAGTACGCGCGTCATTCGAAGACCTTCTAGCGCGCCTCGGCACGGACCGCATCGAGGTCGGCATGATCCACTACGTCGATTCGATGGATGACTGGAAGACGGTCGCGGACGGACCTGTCATGGAATATGCGCTCAAGCTCAAAGAGCAGGGGAAGATACTCTCGATAGGCATGAGCAGCCACAACCCCGAGACGGCGATGGCTGCGGCGAAGAGCGGCCTCGTCGACGTGATAATGTTCAGCGTCAACCCATGCTACGACCTCCAGCCAGCGGGCGAGGACTGCGAACAGCTCTGGAACGGCGATAATTACGAGAAGCCGCTCGTCAACATGGACCCGGAGCGCGAGGCGCTCTACGAATACTGTCAAAGCGCGGGCGTCGCGATTACCGTAATGAAGGCATTCGGCGGCGGAGACCTGCTCGACGGGACGCTTTCGCCGGCCGGCAAGGCGCTGACGGTGAACCAGTGCCTGCACTACGCGCTGACGCGCCCCGCCGTCGCGACGGTATTCGCAGGAGCGCACACCGTCGAGGAGCTCGAGCGCTCACTCGCCTACGAGGATGCGAGCGACGCGGAACGCGACTACGCTGAGGCTTTCGCTTCGTTCCCGAAGATAAGCTGGCGCGGGCGCTGCATGTACTGCGGACACTGCGCCCCCTGCCCGAAGGGCATCGAGGTCGCCTCCGTGACGAAGTTTCTGAACCTCGCGAAGGCGCAGGGCTTCGTGCCAGAGACGGTACGCGAGCACTACGCGCTCCTCGCGCACAAGGCGGGCGAATGCGTCGAGTGCCGCGCATGCGAAAAGCGCTGCCCCTTCGGCGTCGAAGTCGTCGCGAACATGCGCGAGGCGAAGAAAATATTCGGAAATTAGTTGGGCGCACGCCTGCGCCGCAGCTTTACGGCGCGGGCGCTGAGTTGTGACTGCTGCGTAAAAGCGAAGAGGCCGCGTAATCGCGGCCTCTTTTCGTATGCTTTTATCCGGCGGCGGCGTGTTTTGCCGCGCGGCTCTATTTCCCGTCCGGCAGCTCGGCGAGCGTCAGCGGCTGCGCGCCGCCCGCGGTGATGTCGCAGTAGCCCTGGTCGGTGAGCTTGAGCTTCGGGATTACCGAGAGCGACATAAAGCTGAGCTGCATCAGCAGCTCCGTGCCGGGGCAGCGGATGCTCTCGGCCGCGGCGCGGATGTCCGCGAGCTTTTCGAGCAGCTCGTCTGCGGAAAGCAGGCTCATGAGGCCGCCGACGGGAAGTTCGAGGCTCGCGAGAACCTTTTCGCCCTCGGCTACGACTATGCCGCCGTGCATACGCGCGAGCTCGCGCAGCGCGGTAGACATAGAGACGTCGTCCATGCCGGCGCAGGTGTAGTTGTGTGCGTCGTGCGCGACCGACGAGGCGACGGCTCCGCGTTCGAGCGGGAAGTTGTGCAGGAAGCCGAGCGCGAGGCGGCCCGTTCCGCGGTTCTTCTCGACGACGGCCATCTTCGCAAGGCGGCGCGACGGGTCGGCGCAGGCGCAGCCGTCTATGACAGCCGGTTCAAGCGTCAGCGTCTCCGTCGTGAACTGGCGCGGCACTACGCCGATGACGTTGATATATTTGTCGTCAGGGCCGAGCTTGATTTTGAGCTCGTCGGGCGTGGGCGTCCTGACCGTCTGCTTCAGCCCCGGCAGCTCTGATACGGCGGCGGGGGCGAGGCTTTCGAGGATTTTTCCGCGCTCGGCGACGAGCCGCCCGCGCTTCCAGACGCGGAGCACGCGGCAGCTTTCTAGGCTGTCGACGAGGACGAGGTCTGCAATTTTGCCCGGAGCTATCGCGCCGCGGTCGTAGAGGCGGAAGTACTCCGCTGGCGTAAGAGTAGCCGTGCGCAGCGCCGCGAGCGGAGGGACGCCGCACTCTATCAGCTCGCGCACGCAGCCGTCCATGTGCCCGCGCTCTCGGATGAAGGCCGGAGTTATGTCGTCGCTGACCGCGAGGCAGCGCGCGCAGAGATTCGGCGATTCCACGAGCAGCGGCGCGAGGTCCTTCAGGTTCCGCGCCGCCGCGCCCTGACGTATCATCAGGTACATGCCGCGGCGCAGCTTCTCGCGCGCCTCGTCGATTGTGCTGCATTCGTGGTCGGAGGTGACGCCGCCGAGCAGATAGCCCGCGAGCTGCGCGCCGCCGACGCCGGGCGCGTGGCCCGTGATTACCGTTCCTTCCGCGGCTTCGAGCTTTTTCCATACTTCTTCGTCGCCGAGGTAGACGCCGGGGAAGTTCATCATCTCGCCTAGGTGCGTACAGGTTCCGTCCGCGAGCAACTCGGCTATGCCGTCCGCTTTGATTTCCTCGAACGGCGTCTCGAAGCACGAGGCCGGCACGCACGAGGGCGCGCCGTAAAATATGTCGAGCGGCAGCCCTTCGCTCTCGCGCTTAATGAAGCGCACGCCCTCCATGCCGCAGGTGTTCGCTATCTCGTGCGGGTCGGCCATCACGGTCGCCGTGCCGTGCGGCGCGGCCGCCGCGGCGAAGGAGCGCGGCGTCATCATCGTGCTCTCGACGTGCATATGCCCCTCGATGAAGCCGGGGACGAGCAGCCCGCCCGCGCAGTCTATCTCATCGGCGGCCTCGTAGCCTTCGCCGATTCCGGCTATTACGCCGTCCTTGACCGCTATGTCGGCGCGCTCTATCTCCATCGTGCAGAGGTTCGCGAAGCTCGCGTTCCTGAACACGGCGTCGCACGGTTTTTCCTGCATCGCGTAGGGAAGAAGATTTTTGAAGCTCATTGCGTTACCTCCGGGGCGAAGCCCCCTCGTAAAATGGTAAAATATATGTCGAAACTTGAATATATTTTATCAGTTAATCTGTGAAAGCGGGGAGTGCTGGTGGAAGGCTGCGGTTCTCATAACGTTAACGATTACCGCGCGCGCGTGACGCAGAACGCGAAGCTCACGGAGCGCATATTCTGGATGACTTTCGAAGCGTCCGAACTTGCGCGGAGCGTGAAGGCGGGGCAGTGCCTCATGGTCTTCACGCCCGACGGCGCGAAGATGCTCGGGCGTCCGTTCGAGGCGGCGGACGCCTCGCCGGAGCGCGGCGAAATATCCGTCTGCTATATGCTTGCGGGCGAGGGTACGGAGATGCTCTCGCGCGTGAAGGTTGGGGAGGTTCTTAAAATCCGCGGCTTCGTCGGCGTGCCGTACCCGGAGGGGCGCGGCGCTGTGGCGGCGGGCGGCGGAGTCGGCGCGGCGGGCTTCATACTCGCGCGCAAAACGGGCGCGGCGTCGGAGCTTTACGTAGGGATGCCGGGGCGCGGCTGCGAGGACTTCGCGGCGAAGATAAAGGAAATCTGCCCCGACGCGAAGATTTTCACCGACGACGGCAGCTTCGGCGACGGCGACTCTATGTTCAAGGTGCTGCCGCGCGACCCGGGCGGGCGCGACGTATGGTGCTGCGGCCCGATGGGCTTCCTGAAGGCGATGCGGCGCCATTACGCGGATTTTCCGCAGAATCTCTATTACAGCCTGGACAAGCGCATGGCCTGCGGCTACGGCGGATGCATGGGCTGCGTGGTGAAAACGGCGCGCGGGCTGAAGCGCGTCTGCGCCGACCAGTCGCTTTTCAGGGCGGACGAGGTGGATCTCAATGACTACTAATTTATCCGTGCGCGTAGGCGATCTGGAGCTTCCCTATCCCGTAATCCCGGCCTCGGGCGTATGGCCCTACGCCGAAGATTTCTGGAGCGGCGATAAACTGGACGGAATCGGCGCGCTCTGTACGAAGGCGATAAGCATGGAGCCGCGCGGCGGAAACGGCGGCGTTCGCATATGGGAGACGCCCTCGGGCGTGCTCAACAGCATCGGCCTGCAAAACTGCGGCGCGCGCGAATTTGCCGGTGAGTACGCGGAGCTTGTGAAACGGTGCCCGGTGCCGGTGATAGCGAACGTCGTCATGGAGCGCCCCGCCGAGACGCGCGAAACGCTTCGTGTCCTATCCGAGGTTGAAGGCGTGGCCGCGGCGGAGCTCAACATCTCCTGCCCGAACGCCGACGGTGACGGCATGGCGTGGGGCATGTGCGCCGAACACGCGGCCGAGGCCGTACGTGCGGCGCGGGCTGCGTGGAACGGCCGTCTCTGGGTCAAACTCACGCCGCAAAGCGCGGACATCGCGGCTGTA
>UQVV01000033.1 GCA_900544635.1 uncultured Cloacibacillus sp.
CTCGATAGCACGAACAGCCAGCTGAGGAGCATTGCGGTCGAAACGGCGCGTCTTTTTAGCATTGCGAAATCCTCCCGAGTCCTCAGAGCCGCGCCGGAGAGCGACGGGCCGTGCGGCTCAGTTGTCTTCGACGAGCTTTATCTCTTTAGCGGAAAGATTATATAGTTTGTAGACGGCCCTGTCGAGCGACTTCTCCGTCTCCGCCGTCTCGGAGGAAATTTTTTTGTATTTCCCCGGCGGATTCTGCGCGTAGAACGTTGAGAGCTTTCTGCCCGCGGCCTCTATCTCTTCCTTGAGCGCGCGCTGAGATGCGTTTTCGAGGTTGACGCGGCGCACGGGAAGAGCCGAGAGCGCGGAGGTGCGCAGCTCGAAATATCCGTTGAGCAGCTCGGGCGAGCGCGCGCGGAAGGCGTAGTCCATGAGCTTTGAGTTGAGCAGCGCGAGCAGGAACCAGTCGCAGCCCTCTATGACGCAGCATTTGTCGTTGACGTAGGCCGCGCCCTCGGAAGCCGCGGCGGAGAGGCGCTTCGTGATGACGGGCAGGATTATCTTGCCGCGCTCGAAAACGCCGTAGTATTTGCACGGGCGCAGCTCCCACCAGTAGTCGCCTTTGTCGCGGCGCTTTGCGGCCCTGCGCTCGAACGGAGCAAGTCGCGAGGCGACGAGCGGGTGGGCGGCGGCGAACCAGCGGTCCGGCTCTTCGAGCTCGCGGCGGCGGTCGGTGTATCCCTTCGGCATGAAGATGAGCCGCTTCTTCGCCTGCGGCAGATAGTAGCGCTTCACCTCGCGCCCCGTGTAGAAGGGGACGAGCATGGAGGCCGAGGCCGGCTCCTTCGCCGCTATCTCCTCCGCCTCCGCCGCGTCGAGGACGAAAGCCTCGTTGAGGCCGGTCAGCACTCCGCGGTAGACGCCGCCGGCGCACGAGGCGAGCGGTATGCTTTTTTCGTAAATTTTTTCTTCAAGGCTTTTTTTATCGCCCTCGGTGAAGTTCCACGGCGCTTCGCCTAGCTCTTCCGCTCCGCGCACATACGGCTGCACGGAGGCGCGGCCGCGCGGCAGCCCGTTCCACGCGCCTTCGGCCTCTATGACGAGGACCGGCTCGTCGTGTACGGCCTCTTTATAAAACGAGAGCACGCAGAGCGGCATCGCGGAGCCTGTTATCTGCGGCGCGCTGCCGAGGTCCGCGACCATGCGCGGCGGGCGCAGCGCGAAGAAGCGGCGCAGCCCTTCGCCGTAGCGCGACTTCATCCATTTATTGGAGACGAGCATGACGGCGCTTCCGCCCTGGGAGAGCATCGCGGCCGCCTTCTCCACGTAGTAGCAGTACAGGTCTGCGCCGAACTGCGACGAGGCGTAGCCGCCGAGCAGCGGCTTTATGGACGAGAAGTGCTCGCCGCGGACGTGCGGAGGCTTGGAGATTATCAGATCGAATTCCTCGCCGTCCATGACGCCGTCGACGAGGACGCTGCCCCACGCGAAATGTCCGTCCGCGGGCGCGGCTCCGTATTTCAGCATGAGCGCGGCGCGCAGCGCGTCGAGCGCCGCCGCGGAGCAGTCCGTGGCGCAAAGGCCGTTTGCGACAAATTCCGCCGCGAACCTCCAGGCGCTCCGTCCCGCGGCGCCGAGGTATTTGTTGAGCTTTACGCGCGCCTCTGCGAGTTTTTCGACAAAGGCAAGCGCTATCTTTCCGTCCGACGCCGCTACGTCGCAGAAGCGCATCGAGGCGAGCGCCTCGTCTATCTGCGCCGCGTGCAGGCGCACGAGGCTGTCGTCGAAGAGTATCCTGTCGTCCGCGACGTAGCCGTCGAGCGCGGCTTCGCTGAGGCCGCAGCTTTTGTGGATGTACATCTTGAGCCCTTCGGCGCAGATGAAATCCATGAGCTCGCGCGGAACTTCGACGCTTTTGACGGGCGACGATACGGCGAGCGCGACGAGGCCGCGCCGCTCTCCGGCGGGCGGCACGCATGCGAGCACGCCGCCGCAGCCGTCCGACGCCGCGCAGGCCTCGACGAAGCGGACGACGCTTTCTTCCTTTTCCGCCGTCAGCTCCGCGCCGGGGCAGAGCTTCACAACTGCGACGTCTATTCTGCCGCCGCCCATGAGCGGCGTGTGGCTTGCGATTATTTTGTAAGACGAGACGAGGTTTTTGAATCCGCGCGGGATGTGGCGGCCGGAGCGTATCCGTCCGTCCCCGGCGGAGACGTTGGAAAAGACGGAGCGCGCCAACGAGAGAAATTTTTCAGCGTCGAAGCCGGCTTCGCACGGCGCGCTGTACAACAGGGACGGAGTTCCCTTCGGCATATCAGACACCACCCGCTCGCAGTATTCGTGCCTTTAAGTATAAGGCATAGCGCGCTAAAAATATATCCCGTTTTGCGCGGCGGGCGAATTTATGAAAAAAGCCGGAGCGCGAAGCCCCGGCCTTAAATATTTTATTTTACAGAAGCAGCTCCGCGACCTGGACGGCGTTGAGCGCGGCTCCCTTTCTCAAATTGTCGCCGACGACCCACATCGCGAGCGCGTTGTCGAGCCCAGTGTCGCGGCGGATGCGTCCGACGCAGACGGCGTCAGTGCCCGCCACGTCGAGCGGCAGCGGATACTCCGCAGACTTCGGCTCGTCGCGCACGACGACGCCGGGGGCCTTCGAGAGCACGGCGCGCGCCTCGTCGGGCGTGATTGGGCGCTCGAACTGCGCCGTCACGCTTTCGCCGTGGCAGCGGAATATCGGCACGCGCACCGTGATGCCGCTGACGCGCAGCTCCGGCAGGTGCATTATCTTGCGCGACTCGTTGACCATCTTCCACTCTTCCTCGGAGATTCCCTCGCCGTCGAAGGGGCCGATGTGCGGCAGCAGGTTGAAGGCTATGTTGTGCGGGTAGACCTTTTCGTCGTAGCCTTCGCCTGCAAGAGCGGCCTTTGAGCCGTCGCGCAGAGATTCTATCGCGGCCTTGCCTGTGCCGGCCACAGACTGGTATGTGCTGATGTTGATATATTTGAGCCCCGCCGCCTTGTGAAGCGGATAGAGCACGACGACGGCCTGTATCGTGGAGCAGTTCGGGTTCGCTATGATTCCCTTTTTCTCCGCGAGCTTTACGTCGCCGGGGTTGATTTCGGGAACTATCAGCGGAACCTCGGGGTCCATGCGCCATGCGGAGCTGTTGTCGACGACCGTCGCTCCGCTGGCGGCAGCGACCGGAGCCCAGCGCTTGGAGGTTTTTCCGCCCGCCGAGAAGAGCGCTATGTCCACGTCCTTGAAGGAGTCTTCTTTGACGGCGCGCACTGTGACCTCTTCGCCGCGGAACGTTACCTTCTTTCCCTCGGAGCGCTCAGAGGCGAGCGGCACGAGCTCCGAGACCGGGAAATTGCGCTGCTCGAGCGTCAGCAGCATCTCGCGCCCGACGAGGCCCGTCGCGCCGAGGACGGCGACTCTCCTGCCGCTCATCAGAAGGCCACCTCGTCTATGAAGTGGTCGTGCAGCTCGCGCACCGCGTCCTCCGCACGCGACGAGCCGACGACGCATGTGATGGCGAGCGCGGTCGAGGCGATCATCTCTATATTTATGCCCGCCTCCGCAAGTATATTGAACATCTTAGACGGTATCTCGGGATGGTTGGCTATGCCAGCGCCGACTATAGAGACGCGCGCTATCTCCGTGTCGAAGGAGACGCCCTGCGCGTCCACCTCGCGGCACATTTCGCGGCAGACCTGGCTGGCGACCTCGAGGTTCGTCTTTTTGACGAGGAAGCCGATGTCGTTGACGCCTCCGCGCATGTTGTTCTGAATTATCATCTCCGCGCCGACGCCCTTTTCCGCGAGGTTCGCGAAAAGACGCGCCGCGACGCCGGGGATGTCGGGAACTCCCAGCAGCACGACCTTCGCCGCCTTCATGTCATGGACGACGGCCTTTATGATAAGTCCCTCCGTTACGGGGTTGCTCATTACCCATGTGCCCTCCTCTTCTACAAAGCTTGAACCTACGTAAAGCGGCACGTCGTAGCGCGCCGCCATCTCGACGCTCCTGGCCTGAAGGACGTTCGCGCCCTGCACCGCCATTTCCATACATTCGTCGAAGCCTATCTGCTTCAGCTTGTGCGGATTTTTCACGACGCGCGGGTCGCCGGTCATGACGCCCGTCACGTCCTTCAGCAGGCGGCAGGACTGCGCGCCGAGCGAGGCCGCGAGCGCGACCGCCGAAAGGTCGGAGCCGCCGCGTCCGAGCGTTATCACGTCGCCGTTGTCCGTTATCGCCTGGAATCCCGTGATGACCGCGACGGTGCCTTCGTTGAGCACCTTTTCGACGGCGTCGGGTTCTATTCTGTAAATGCGTCCCTCCATCGGGAAGCCCTTCGCCCTTATGCCGGCCTGCTGCGCCGTGAACGACTGCGCCGGAAGGCCGAACTGCTTGAGCGCGAGCGCGAGGAGCGCGACGCTCTGCTGCTCGCCCGTCGCGAGCAGCTGGTCCATCTCGCGGCCGTCGGCCTCGGAGGCGACGTCGCTCGCGAGCGCGAGCAGGTCGTCGGTCGTGTTTCCCATAGCCGAGACCACTACGGCGACGCGGTAGCCCTCTTCGCGCGTTTTCTTTACTATCTGCGCGACGTGCCTCATGCGCGCCGAGTCCGCGACCGAGGAACCGCCGAATTTAAGGACTGTCAGCGGAAGCTTGTCCCATTCCATCTATCTGCACCTCCGGTATTCCTCAAGCAGGTGGGGAAACTCCATATCCACGTCGACGCGGGCTCCCTGCGCGCTGCCGTCGAGTACGAAGAACTGCGAGCGCACGCCGTGCTCCGTGAAGGTGCGGCACATCGCCTCCGCGACGCGCTGCGTAGAGCCTTTGACGAGCGCGATGACGCTCGGCCCCGAGCCGCTGATCGCGACGCTCAAACATTCCGGCAGAGCCTCGACGCGCGAGAAGATGACCTCGCCGCCCGAGAAGAGCTTGCTTCTGTAGGGCTGGTGGAGCCTGTCGTCCATCCCCCATTTCAGGTAATCCCACTTCCCCGTCGCCCAGGCCGCCGTAAGCAGCGCGGCGCGCCCGACGTTGAAGACGGCGTCGCCGAAGGGCACTTCCTTCGGCAGGGCGTTGCGCGCGTCGGAAGTTTTCACGCGCTCGTCGGGAACGGCGACGACGCAGAGCACCTCCGGAGGAAGCGGCGGAAGGTTGACGTAGCGCAGCTCTTTTCCGTCCCAGCAGCTGACGACCATGCCGCCGAGGAAGCAGGGCGCGACGTTGTCGGGGTGTCCTTCTATCATAGTCATGGCGCGGAGCAGCTCGTCGTCGTCCGCGTCGTAGCCCGTGAGGTACTTCGCTATGAGCACGCCAGCGACGACCGCGCCGGCGGAGCTGCCGAGGCCGCGGCAGAGCGGTATTATGTTGTGGCACCAGAGCGCGAAACCTGGGCCTTTGACGTTCCATCTCTCGCAGGTTTCCTCGTAGGCCTTGACTACGAGGTTCGCCTTCGGCGACGAAAGCTCGCGCGCGCCTTCGCCGAGCGCCTCGACCTTGTATTCCCCCTCGGGCAGAAGCTCCGTGACCTTGAAGATGTTGTAGAGCGAGACCGCCATGCCTATCGTGTCGAAGCCCGAGCCGAGGTTGGCGCTCGTCGCCGGAACGCGGAGCGTTATCAGCGCGTTCACCCCTTCATCACCTCCATGAGCTCGTCGAAGCTGTCCCCTATCTCCACGGGACGGCCGACCTGCGACATCGCCGTGTCGGGGTCTTTGAGGCCGTTGCCGGTCAGTATCATCACCGCGGTGATTCCGCGCGGCAGGCGGCCTTCCTTCTTCAGTTTAATAAGTCCGGCGAGCGGCGCGCACGAAGCGGGCTCCGCAAATACGCCGCCCTTCGACGAAAGTATGTACTGCGCCTCGAGTATCTCTTCGTCGGTGACGGAGTTGAACTCGCCCTCCGACTGCGCGACGGCCTCCTTCGCAAGATGCGCGCTGACGGGGTTGCCGATGCGTATCGCGGTCGCGACGGTCTCGGGATTCGGGCAGGGCTGCCCCGTCACGAGCGGGGCCGCGCCGGCCGCCTGGAAGCCCATCATGCGCGGAAGCTTGTCGATTTTTCCAAGCTCCTTGTACTGCTTGTACCCGGCCCAGTAGGCGCTGATGTTGCCGGCGTTGCCGACCGGGATAGCGTGCCAGTCGGGCGCGCGGCCGAGAGCCTCGCATATTTCCCAAGCGCCGCTGCGCTGTCCCCAGAGCCTGTAGGGGTTGACGGAGTTCACGATGGCGAAGCCTTCGCGCTCCGCAGCCTCGCGCGCCATTTCGAGCGCGCGGTCAAAATTTCCGCGGACGGCGATGACCTTCGCGCCGTACATAAGAGCCTGCGCGAGCTTGCCGAGCGCGACCTTACCCGCCGGAAGCAGGACGAAGCAGGGAACCTGCGCCGCGGCGGCGTAAGCGGCGGCGGAGGCCGAGGTGTTGCCGGTCGATGCGCAGACGAGCGCCTTCGCGCCGTCTTCGAGCGCCTTCGCTACGGCCATGACCATTCCCCTGTCCTTGAACGAGCCGGAGGGGTTGCAGCCCTCGAGCTTCGCCCAAAGCTCTATCTCAAGCATACGGCTGATGCCGTCGAGATGCACGAGCGGCGTAGAACCTTCGCCAAGCGTAATGCGCGGCGTCTTGTCGGTTACCGGAAGAAGCTCCGCGTACCTGTCGATAACTCCCATAAAAATTCCTCCATTCCAGCGGCTTTCGCCTGTCGTTACAAAAAAAGCCGCCCCTGCATCGTTTACAGAGGCGGCGTTGAATCCTTACCGCGGTTCCACTCTTATTCGGCCGTCGTACTAACGGCCCTCGTCCGCGCTGTTTCGGGCGCTCCCGGACGTCTTATCCGCGCGTCGCGTGAGCGCGGCTTCGGCGCCAGCTCGGAGGTGGTATTCAAATCCGGCTCGACGAAGGCTTTTCAGCGTTTCAGCCCTCTCTCTGTGAAGAGTCCGAACTTTACTATCCCCGTCATCGCTGTGAGATTATCAAGTTCAATGTCAGAGTTTATACTACTCGCAATTATGATTGTCAAGTATCAATTGATATTTGATATTTTGTCTCCTTTCTGATAGAATTCTCTGGAATTAAGTTTTATGGTTTTTAGGTGGGATAATTCAAATGGCAAAATCTGCATCGGATAAAGTCGTAATGACGCGCGAGGGCTACGAAAAGCTCAAGGCCGAGCTCGTCTCCCTCCGCAGCGACGGACGCTCGGAAGTGGCGGCGAAGCTCGAAGAGGCGAGAGCCTTCGGAGACCTCAGCGAGAACGCCGAGTACCACGCGGCGAAGGAAGAGCAGGAAAAGCTCGAGAACCGCATCCTTCAGCTCGAATATCAGCTCAGCAAAGCGCAGATCGTCGAGGCGCACGACATAGACACGAGCGTCGTCAGCCTCGGCACGACCGTTACGCTCGAGGACCTCGACCTCAAGAAGACCTTCGTCTACACGCTCGTCGGCACCGAAGAGGCCGACATCAAAGAGAACCGCATCTCCGCGGCGAGCCCCGTCGGCAAGGCCGTCATGGGCAAGCGCGCCGACGAAGAGGTGATGGTGAGAACGCCGCGCGGCGTCCGCCACCTCAAGGTCACGAAGATTCAGCTTAAGTAACAGCGGCGGATATATGAAAAGCGGGACGCGAAAGCGCCCCGCTTTTTTCTGTCCTTTGCGTCCGCCGCGCGCTTAGCCGCGCTTTATCGAGAACGAGCGTCTGATTACAGCGGAGAGGAAATCTCCGAACGATACTCCGCGCGCCTTCGCGGCCTTCGGCACGAGGCTCGTCGAGGTCATGCCGGGCGCGGTGTTGACTTCAAGCGCGTAGGCTTCGCCCTCCGGCGTTATTCTGAAATCGACGCGGCTGTATCCGCGGCAACCGAGCGCGCGATGCGCCGCGACGGCGTCCGCCGCGATGCGCGCGTTCACCTCCGGCGAGAAATCCGCCGGGCAGATATACTCCGTGCAGCCGTGCGTGTATTTGTTCTTGTAGTCGTAAAATCCGCTCTTCGGCTTGATGTGCACCGCGGGCAGCGCTTCGACTGCTCCGTCCTCGCGTTCCCAGACGGCGACGGTCGCCTCCTCGCCCGGTATGTACTGCTCGACGAGCGCCAGATCCTCGAGCTGCCAGACCGCTTCGAGCGCATTGGCGTAATCGGCGGCGTCGGTGATGAACGAGAGGCCGACGGTGCTTCCGCCGCCGTTCGGCTTGACCGTGAGCTTGCCGTACTTTTTAAGATACTCCGCGGCGAGCGCTTCGTTCGCGCAATCGCGCGTCGCTGTGAAGCCGTCGGGGACCTTGACGCCCGCTTCCGCGAAGAGCGTCTTCGCGAGGCGCTTGTCCATGCCTATCATCGAAGCCTCCGGCCCTGAGCCTGTGTACGGAATTTCGAGGGCTTCGAGCACGGTCTGTATCCGGCCGTTCTCGCCCCAGCCGCCGTGCAGCGCGATGAAGACGCCGCAGGCGTTGAAGCTTTCCCATAACCTCACGAACTCTTTGATTGATTTTATGTCGTAGAGCTGCGCTTCCCAGCCGCAGCCGTTCAGCGCTTCGGCGACCGCCGCGCCGGAGTTGAGCGAAACCTCGCGCTCCGGGCTCACGCCGCCGCACAGCACAACAATCTTGTCCATCGCTTCAGAATCCTCCTTAAGGCTAATCGTCCTTCGAGCCTATCTCGAGCTTGCGGTCCGGGTATGCGTTGATGAAGAGCGTCAGCCCTATCTTGTAGTCGTCCTCGGAGCGCTTGTCCTTGTACCAGAGCTCCCACGTCATGCAGTGCATGTTGTAGGTGAGCGAATAGAAGATGGACGAGAAGTCTTCTATCTCTATATCGTAGTTCGCTCCGATGTAGACCGTCCATCTTTCCCACGGCGCGCCTATCGGCAGCGGGAACGAGACGGACTGGAAGAACGTCTCGCTGTTCGTATAGCGGTCCCACGCCATCGGGCTCTTGCCCTCTTCGACCCAACGGCGGTAATAGGAGCTCGCGAAGTTGAACGCGCCTATCTTGTAGCTGAAGCCGCCCCAGGCGTCGGTCGCCTTCTGGTTCCTGTCCTCGTTGTAGTAGTCGAAGTATCTGTACCTCGCGCCGTAGAACGGCTTAAAGATGCCTATCGACCACTGCGGCCTGCCGCGGTACTGCGCGACGTAGGCGATACGCTCCGTCCACTCCTGGCGCGTGACGTTGTCGCCGTAGCGGCCCCACGCGGTATAGAGGCGGAATTCTCCGCCTGTCAGCGGCTCGTTGAACCACGGCGAGGCAATCGAGAATTCCGGATCGCGCCATACGTCGCGGTCTTCCGTAACGTCCGTCATGACTTCGGTCGAGACGAGCTCGCGCTGCGCCCAGTAGAGCCGCGCGCGCCATCCGGCGTTCTCGTACTGCATTCCCCACGAAGGACGCCACAGTGTGTCCTCGGTGTCGTCGTTGTAGAGACGCCTGATGTCGGCGAAGACGCTGAACTGGTCTGTGAAGCGGTAGCGGTAGTTGATGGTGGTCTCGAACTCTCCCTGCGTCCAGTACATCGCCTCAAGGTCAAGCTCTCCGTACTGCCCGAGGTCGAGCGGGCCACGCAGCCCAAAGCCGGCTCCGAGGTCGGAGTCGTAGTTGAATATGGGCTGGATGCCCTCTCTCTTGCGGCTCGTTATTACATAGTCGAAGGGATATGGAATTACGAGAGAATCGCCGATGTAGAAGCGCGGGCGCTTGAGCACCGTCTTCTTGCCGGGGAATATGACGGCTCGCTTCGTGACGAACTTATAGTGCGGCTTGGTGAAGTCGCAGGTGGTCGAGGTGACGCCCATCCATTCGGCGACGTTTTGGGATTTCGGGCTGTTCTTCCTGCGCCGCGGCGCGTGTATGATGCCGAGCTCGGCGGCGTCGCTGTCGGGCATGAACCTGACTCTTCCGCCGCGCATGTGCATCGGCCCGGACTCGCCGGAGACCTGCGTGAAGATTCCGCGCCGCGTCTCGACGTTGTATTTAAGGTGCTTGCCTATATATTTCTCAATGCCGGAGTAGACGACGACGTTCTCGCGATAGTCGGAATATGCGTCTACGACGTGCGACTTTGTGTCATATTCGACGTAGGGGGCGAACATGCGCACGTCCTTGTTGCGCACGCGGACGTTGCCCTCGGCTATGGCGATGCCCGTGTATTCGTCGAAGCTGATTTCGTCGGCGTCGAGGAATACTTCGTTCGGAACTTTGGCCGTCTGCTGGGCGGAGTCGCCGGACGCAGACTGCGCCGTTTCAGCCGTCTCCACCTTAGGCGTCACAGCCGGCGCTTCGTCTAACGCAGGCGGCTCCGGCTCACCGTAGGGCATGGGCTCGACGCCCGCGTCCCACGGCATAAATATGCCGTCGTCCTGCTCCGACGCAAGCGCCTGCGGCGCTGCGGTGAAAGCTGCGGCAACAGATATGAGCAAAAGGCATACGGCCAGGCGCAGAGCGGCGCCGGAATGCGCGCGGCCGATTTTTAATTTGTCCAAGTCACTGTGCCCCCGTTCGTTATATAGCAGTCTCCGCTGCGCGTCTCGTAGACGCCCGCGTCTCCGCTTATCACCATATTTTCGGAGCTCAGCGTGACGCCCTTCGAGAAGTTCCAGCGCTCCGTATCGGCGTCGTATTCGACGAAGCCGGACTGCATGTCGTATGTCTTGCCCTTCTCCGTCATCGTTCCGTCTCCGTTGGTCAGGGTTATGTCGTTGTTCTCGCGCGTGAAGGTGCTTCCGTCCGCGTATATGTGCGTGTCGCGGCCGTTCGGGTCTTTTATCGTGATGTCGACCGACGTCCCGTATATAACGCCGTCCTGATGCTCCGCGCGCGGCGAAATTATTATCCAGGTCTTTCCGTTCACGACGCGCTCTATCTCGATATCCTCAACGATGATGTCCGGCAAAGGGACGTTCCTCATCGCTCCCAGATGGAGATCACGCCACAAGTAAAAAGCCCCGACGGCGACCGCAAGGATCACCGCCAGGACGATGGCTTCACGCTTCGTTAATTTTTTTATACGCACGGACTGCCTCAGTACTGGTTAGGGTCCGAGCGAGTGCCCTGCGGGGCGAGCCCGCCCGGTTGGGTGAGCGGCGATATCTGCGAGGGGATCTGATAGGCGGTTATCGGCATCGCTTCGGAGGTCTGCGCGTAGAAGAGCGTGCCTTCCTTGAGCTGCTTGTCGTTGCCGCGGATCAGGAAGCCGCCCGCGAGTCCGACGGGGCCGAGAAGAACCGCGCCCGCGAGGCTCGCGCCGGCCGCGCCTATCATGGCGCTGTCCGCCTCCATAGCCTTCTTAGCCGCGTCGCCGATGTTGACCGGCACAACGTACGGGCCGAGCACCTCGACGCCGTCTATCTCCATCTCTATCACCGAGGAGCGTCCGAAGCTGCGCGGCGGCTTCACAGTCGTGATGTGCGCGAAGACGCGGCTGCCCTTCGGCGCGACGAGCATGTCGCCTACCATAATCTGCTCGTTCAGCGCGAGGATGATTATGTCGCCTACCTTGACGTTTCTGACGGTGAGCGTGTCGCGGAGTATACCTTTAACTATGGTCTCCTTCGGCAGCTCGAACTGCGTCGCCATGATGCCCTCGGGGAGCAGCTTCATAAGCAGGCGCTCGAGGCGCGAGACGAGCGGTCCGGGCTGGTTGGCTCCTTCGAGTATCGCCTCCATGGCGTCGATGCGTCTCGTAAGCGGCCAGGTCGGATGTATCTCCTGGCTTACGCCCCATTCCGCGACGGAGAGCTTAAAGAGAACCGACGGCTGCGTGTCCGTGCCTCTTTCGAGGAAGTCTATCAGCGCCGTCTGGCGCTCGGTAAGGCTTCCCGGAAGCTCACGCCCGAAGATGGTCCTCTCGACGTCGTTGAGCCTGTTGAGGAGGCCGCCCTCGCGCTTGCTTCCGTAGATGATGGTCTCTATCCTTTCGAGCATTTCAAACGCCGGAGCGGATTTGTCCGGCTTGATTATCGTGTTGGCCGTCCCGGTGGAGATGACGGCGGGGCCGGGCGTTTTGACCTCGGCCGTTTCGGCCTGCGCCGACTCCGCGGCGGGCGCGTTTGCAGGCTC
>UQVV01000034.1 GCA_900544635.1 uncultured Cloacibacillus sp.
GCCGAGGAGATTGTGAAGTCCGCGGTGCCGCTAATGCTCGAAATCCGCAAAATCGCAGACTCGGTGGAAATCTTCTTCTCCTCCGAGAACATGCCCTACCCGAACTACAGAAACCTGCTCTCGCTCTCGGCGTAGAACGCCGCGCAAAATCGAGAGACTTTCCCCCGCCCCGCGCGGGGGATTTTTTTATCCTTTCGCCGCGCGTCGCGCCGTCCCCGCGGCGCTTTCGTTTTCAAAAAATCGCGAAGCCGTAATATAATGGGAAAAATACCGAATTTTACGCCGCCTCCGCGCGGCGCGGGGATGTGACGCGTTTGAAGCTGAGGGACAGGGCCGCCTCTCTTCTCGATACGGTGTTCGTTTCGCTGAAGCACAGGGACTTCCGCATATTCTGGACTGGGCAGTGCGTCTCGCTGCTCGGCACGTGGATGCAGCGCACCGCGCTGATGTGGCTCGTCTACACGATGACGGACTCGCCCTTCCTCGTCGGCTTGGTCGGCGTCGCGCAGTTCATGCCGATGCTGCTATTCACGCTCTTCGCGGGCGCTATAGTGGACCGCTTCCCGAAGCGCAAAATCATCATCGTCACGCAGTCGCTGCTGATGGTCCAGGCCGTCGCGCTCGCGGCGCTCGCCTTCAGCGGCTCCGCGGAGTACTGGCAGCTTCTGACGCTCTGCGTATTTCTCGGAATAACGACGACGATAGACGTTCCCGCGCGCCTTTCCTTCTTCGTCTATCTCGTAGGCAAGGACGACGTGATGAACGCCGTTTCGCTCAATTCGTCGATAGTCAACCTCGCGCGCATCGTAGGCCCCGCGCTCGCGGGCGCGGTGATGATGGAGTTCGGCGCGGGCGTCTGCTTCCTGCTCAACGCCGTCAGCTTCCTCGCCGTGCTTTACAGCCTGACGCGGCTGCGCACGCAGGAGCCGCGCGCCCTGCCCGCGGCCGAAAAGCGCAGCGTCGTCCGCGAGGTCTTCGAGGGCGTGGACTACATACGCCGCGATGAAACTCTCGCGATAAACGCGACGATCCTCGCCGTCGTCTGCACCTTCGCGCTGAACGGCGAAGTCATGGCGCCCGTCTTCGCGGACACGGTGCTCGGAATGGGCGCGGGCGCGTACACTGGGATGCTCTCGGCGATGGGCGCGGGCTCGCTCGCGGGCGCGATGACGATGGCCTCGCTTGCGAAGCGCGGCGAGAAGAAATGGCTGCTGCCCGCGGGCGCGGCGGCGACGCTGCTGATGCACCTGCTGATGCTCTTCGCGTGGAGCCGCGGCGCGGCCTACCTGCTCGTCGCGGCCATCGGCTATTTCAACCTAGTATTCCTCAACGCGGGCAATTCAATCTTCCAGGTACACACGCCCGACGAGTACCGCGGCCGCGTCATGAGCGTCTACACGTTCCTCTCGCAAGGCTCTCTGCCGCTCGGCAACTTCTTCGCGGGCTCCGTCATGCAGAGCTTCGGAGGCTGGGCCGGATACCCCAGCTGCGGCCTCGCGGCGGCGCTGCTGCTCTTCCTCTTCCTGCGCAAAAAGAGAGAAACGCTGCGCAGCTGGTTCGTCCAGGGCGGCGTGCTGAAGGGCTGAGCTTCGCGCAAGCCGCGCAAAACTACGGCGCGGCGCGCAGCGCATACAAAAAGCCGTCGCTCTCGCGGGAAATCGCGGAGCGGCGGCTTGCGTCTTAAGCTTTATCAGATTCCGAGGAATTCGCGGACGTTGCCGCCGAAGAGCTTTTCTTTATCGCTGTCGGAGAGCTTCGTCTGCGCGGCGAGCTTTTCGTAGCGCGGGAGGCCGAGTATCGGCCAGTCGGAGCCGAAGAATATTTTGCCGCCCGCGCCCGCGGCGAATATCGCGTCGAGAATCTCCGGCCCGTAGAGCCACGGCCACGCGGCGGTGTCGTAGCGCGCGTTCTGCAGCAGCAGCCGCATCTCGGGCATCGCCTCGAAGGCCCAGAGGCCGCCGCCGAAGTGCGCGAAGATCACCTTCGTCATCGGGAATTTGCGGCAGAAGTCCGCAGCCTCGCGCGCGCCGTATTTCCCCTTGCCCGCGTACTGGTGGCCCGCCTGCTCCGCGGTGTGGAACATGACGAACTTGCCGCGTTCCTCGCAGAGCGCGCAGAGGCCGCGCAGCCGCAGCGTGTCCGAGAGCGTGAAGGACTGCCCGTCGGGGAACAGCTCGCCGAGGCCGAGCGCTCCGGCGTCGAAGGCCCGCTCCGCCTCCTCGAGCGCGCCGGGGCGCGCGGGCGAGACGACGGCGAGCGGCAGGATTCTGCCGGGGAAGCGCCGCGCCGCGTCGAGCACATAGTCGTTCATCTCGCGGCAGAGCCCTTGGTCGCGGAAGGCGAAGGTCGTGACGAGCGAGCTTTCCACACCGGTCTCGTCCATCGCGGCGACGAGCTCCTCCGCCGTCCCCCACTTCTGCACCTTCGACGAGGCGAGCAGGGCGAACCACGGCTCGCGCTGCGCGAGCCTGTCGAACTCTTTTTGCAGAAATTCAGGATACACATGTACGTGCGAATCTATTATTTTCATTATGTTCATCCCCTCTGAGATATACAACGCAGAAAATAAATCATCGGCGCGGCTCTGTCAAGGCGGCGGAGGCGCAAAAAAGCGGACGCGGCGCGTATTTTGCGCCCGTCCGCCTTTTTTCGCAACTTGCGGATTTTTCAGCCTATTTCGCGAAGCTTTTGACGATGCCTATAAGTATGTTCGCGATTTTCTCCATCGACTGCACCGGCACGTATTCGTAGCGGCCGTGGAAGTTGTGGCCGCCGGTGCAGATGTTCGGGCAGGGGATTCCCTCGAAGGAGAGTATCGTGCCGTCGGTGCCGCCGCGCATCGGCGTGTAGAAGGGCGCGACGCCCACGGCCTTCATCGCCGCATCTATCGCCTCGACTATCTCGAAGCAGGGCTTTATCGCTTCGCCGATGTTGCGGTAGGTGTCCTCTATCTCGACGGTCACGCTGCCCTCGCCGTAGACCTTGTTGAGGAACGCGGCGGCATCGCGAAGCCGCTGTTTGCGCGCTTCGAGCTTCTCCGCGTCGTGGTCGCGCAGCAGCAGCCGCAGAGTCGCGAGCTCCACCTCGCCGCTCGCCTCGAGCACGTGGTAGTAGCCCTCGTAGCCCTCGGTGTGCGACGGCGTCTCCGCGGGCGGCAGCATGTTGATGAATTCGTTCGCGATGAGTATCGCGTTTATCATCTGATTTTTCGAGAGGCCCGGGTGGATGTTGACGCCCGTCACGTCGACGCGCGCCGCGGCGGCGTTGAAGGTCTCGTAGGTTATCTCGCCGAGCGGGCCGCCGTCGAGCGTGTAGGCGAATTTCGGGTTGAAGAGGTTTTTGTCGAGCGTCTTCGCGCCGAGGCAGCCTATCTCCTCGTCGGTCGGGAAGAAGAACTGTATCTCGCCGTGCTTCTCGCCCGGGTTGTCGTGGAAATACTGCGCCATCGTCATTATCTCGGCGAGGCCGGCCTTGTCGTCCGCGCCGAGCAGCGTCGTGCCGTCGGTCACGACGAGGTCCCAGCCCTTGTAGTTCTTCATGTGCGGGAAGTTCTCGGGGCTCAGCACGACGCCGAGCTCCTCGTTGAGCGTCACGTCCCCGCCGTCGTAGTTCTTCACAATGCGCGGCTTTACGTCCTTTCCGCTCAGGTCGGGCGACGTGTCGAGGTGCGCGCTGAAGCCTATCGAGGGCGCGCCCTCGCAGTTCGCGGGGATTTTCCCGTAAACGCAGCCCGACTCCGAGACCGCGGCGCACTCCGCGCCGAGCGCGCGCAGCTCGTCCGCGAGCACGGCGGCGAGGTCGCGCTGCTTCTCCGTGCTCGGCACGACGGCCTGTCCGTAGGCCGACTGCGTGTCTATCTTTACGTATTTGAGAAATCTGTCGAGAAGCTCCGTCATTTTATCCGTCTCTCCTTTTATTCTATGCTTTTCTGCCGCCGTAGACCTTCGACAGAGGAACGACGCCGCTGCCTTTCGTCATCGACGAAACGATGAAGATGACCGCGAAGGACAGAGGCACTGTTATTATCGCGCTCTTTATGCCGAAGGGCGACTTCAGCAGAATCTCCCAGATTATAGTACCGACTCCGCCCGCAAGGATGCCGCAGACGCCGCCCGCCTTCGTCACGTTCTTAGCGAAGAGCGCGCAGACGAGCGCCGGCGTCACCGACGCGCCGTACATCGAGTAGGCGTACATCTGGACGGAGAGAATGTCGGGGAAGAAGCGCCCCATGACGTAGGCGAGCACCGATATCGCGACGGCGGAGACGCGCAGCGTCATGAGCTTCTCGCGGTCGGTCGCGTCGCGGTGGAAGAAGCGGTGCCATATATCGTAGGTGACGTTCGAGGCTATCGTCAGCACGTAGGAGTCGCCCGTCGTGATGATGAAGGACATGCAGGCCGCCATCAGGATGCCGCCGAAGAGCGGGGGCAGGAAGTTGATCGCGAGCTGGAAGATTACCGTGTCGGGGCGGTCGATGTTCGGGAGCAGGTAGATGCCCGTCGTCGTCAGCGTGATGATGAGCGCGCAGACGACTATTTCGGATATGACGAGGCCGAGGCCGGACTGCTTCGCCGTCTTGACGTCCTTCGCCGCGCCCATGCGCTGAATCATGTTCTGGTCGCCGAGGACGAGGAAGAATATCGGGAATATGTAGCCGAGCGCCTGCACGAAATTCAGGCTGCCGATGAAAGAATTGCGCCCCTCGGGAAGGTTTGCGAAGACGCCGAAAAATCCGCCGTCGACCTGCCCCGAGAGAATCGGTATCGCGACGAGGAAGCCGCCGACGAAGAGGAACGCGCCTATCGCGTCCGTGTAGGCGACGCTGACCATGCCGCCCGTCACCGCGAGTATCAGCATGATGAGGCCCGAGACGATGACCGCCGTGTTGAGGTCGACGCCGGTCGTCAGGTTGATGAGGCTGCCCGCGGCCGTGAACTGCGACGAGAGGATGCCGACGTAGCCGAGGACTATGCAGACCGTCGCGATGACGCGCGCCGCCGTTCCGTAGCGAATCTCAAAAAGCTCCGGAATCGTGTAGGTCGTCGCCTCGCGCACGCGGCCCGAGACGAGATAGAGCAGCAGCATCCCTATCGGCGCGCCCATGAAAATCAGGATTCCGAAGAGCGGGCCGTTGCGCCAAATCAGGTTCGCCGACCCAGTGATTCCGCCCGCGCCGCACCACGTCGCGAGAAGCGTGCCGATGAGGACGATCGTCGGAAGGCTGCGGTTCGCGACGGCGAAGTCGTCGGAATTCTTGACCTTCTTCTTCGTCAGGTAGAGGCCGACGCAGAGGACGCCTACGAGGTAAAGGACAACACAGCTGATGATGAGAGGGCTTGCGTGCATAAAAACAGCTCCTTATGAAATTTTATCGAAACTCCGCGAAGCGCGCGGCGTTTTCCGGATTTGGAGTCCGCAGCCGGCACGGCGGCGGCGAGGTATAGGATTTGTTTGTGAAAAAATATTCATTATCGTCAATCCCGCATATAATGTGGTTCAGATATTACCATCTATTCATTCTTTGTCAACGACGTATAATCATGGAAAAATCGCCGCCGCGCAGGACGCGCGGCGCTCTGGAGGAGGCGCGTCGTGGTCACAGTACGTTACGTAAAGGTAAAAAGCCTGCTCTCGCCGACGAAGCTCGGCGCGGACTTCGTGATCAATCCATACGTCGGCTGCCCGCACGGCTGCGTATACTGCTACGCCGCGTGCATGCGCGGCGCGGCGGAGCGCGGCGAGCCGTGGGGCTCGTACCTCGACGTGAAATGTCCCGCCGCGCCGCCGGACCTCGCGAAGCTCTACCGCCGCAGCGTCCTTCTCTCGTCGATGACCGACGCCTACAATCCGTACGAGGAGCGCGCGGGCGTGACGCGCGCGCTGCTGCGCTCGCTCGTCCCAGCGCAGGCCGACGTCGTGATCATTACGAAGTCCGCGCTCGTTTCGCGCGACGTTGATATTTTTCGGGAATTCCCGCGCGTCAAGGCGGTGTTCTCGTTCAGCTCGACTGACGACGATTTTCGCCGCCGCGCCGAGCCGCACGCCGCAAGCCCTGCGCGCAAGCTCGCGGCGATGGAGACGCTGCGCGGCGCGGGCGTCGAGGTCGGCGTCATGGCCGCGCCGATTTTTCCGGGAATCACCGACTGCGCGAAAATCATCGAGGCCTGCGCGCCGTTCGCCTCGTCGATGACCTTCGACACGCTCAACCTGCGCGCCGGCAACCGCGACAAAATCCTGAGCTTCGTCAAAAACCTGCGCCCCGGCCTCGCGCCGCTCTACCGCCGCATATACACGGAAGGCGACCGCGCCTACTGGCGCGAGCTGAAAGCGTGCATAGAAGCAGACTGCCGTGCGCGCGGGCTGAAATTCTCAATATTTTTCTAAAGCTTGGAAAGCGTCCCTACCTGTGCCGCGCAGGCACGGCGGTGCAGGCTATCGCGACGAGTATCAGCGCGCAGCCGACGACCTCGTGGACGGATGGAATTTGGTGGACGAATATCGCGGTCAGGACGACGGCGACGACTATCTCCATCGTGCAGAGCAGGCTCGCCATCGCCGCGGGGATGCATTTGAGCGCGGCGAAGAAGACGCCGTAGGCGACGAGGCTTCCAGTGAAGGCCTGGAGCGTCATCAGCGAGAAGAGCGGCAGCGTGAAGTTCGCGAGGTCGCTCCAGCCGTACCAGAGCGTCTTGAAGGCGAAGAGCAGCACGATGCCGACGGCGTTCGAGAAGAAGAGCAGGCGGAACTCGTCGACCTTATGCTCGAGCGAGAAGCGGCGCGTCGCGAGCGCCTGCCCGGACATGCCGGCGACTGCGAGCAGCCCCCAGAAGAGGCCGGGCAGCGAAATATTCATCAGCGCGCCCAGGCTGCCGCCCATGCCGATGAATACACCGCAGACTATGAGGACGCCCGCGACGCACTGGAGGACGGTCGGGCGCTCGTGCGTGAAGTAGAGCGAGCCCATTATCGCCGCGAGCGGGAACGTGTAGTGGATGACGAGCGCTTCGGCGACGGAGAGGTATTCGAGCGAGGTCAGGAAGCCGCCGCCCGCGAAGGCGACGGAGAGCGTGCCGGAAATTACGTAAAAGCGAAGATATCCGCTTTCGACGCGGAAGGCTTCGACGCCGTGCGTGAAGAAGAGGAAAAGCCCCGAGGCCGTGAGCGTGAAGAGCGAGCGGTAGACCATCACGGACATCAGGTCTATCCCCGCGGCGGTGAGGACCTTCGCGACGGGGCTGATTATCCCCCAGCAGACGGCGGCGGTGAGCGCGAGCAGCGCGCCGCGCCAATAGTTGTTGAGCCTCATTTTCCCATCCCTTCGAACGCCTGCGCCTAAGCGCGGATTACGCAGACTATAGCATATTTATGCGGGCGGTCAATACGGCGCGCGCGAAGGGAGAAAGCGCGGGCTCCGCGCATGTGCGGAGCCCGCGCCGTTGGTCTGCGTCTCTTTCGCGAGGCTCGGCGAAGTTATATCGCCTTCACCATTCCGCCGTCGACGAGCACGGTCTGGCCCGTGATGAAGGTGTTCGAGGGCGCGCAGAGGAAGGCGGCGAGCTTGCCGTATTCGTCGGGGCGTCCGTAGCGGCCGAGCGGGATTCCCGCGAAGGCTTTTTTCTGAAGTTCTTCGACGGTGATGCCGGCCTTCTCGGCGCGTATCTTGTCGAGCTGGTCGATGCGCGCGGTGCCGATGCGTCCCGGCGCTATGACGTTGATGAGGATGTTGTCGCGCCCGAGCTCCTGCGAGAGGGTCTTGGCGAGGCCGACGACGCCCATGCGGAAGGTGTTCGAGAGGATGAGGTTGTCGAGGACGGCCTTGACCGACGACGAGGTGGAGCAGAGTATGCGTCCGCCGCCCTGCTCGCGCATGTAGGGAAGGACCTCGCGTATCGTGCGGATGTAGGAGAGCAGGCAGAGCTCGTAGGCGTCCTGCCAGTCCTTGTCGCTGAAGGCGTCGAATGGGCCGGGCTTCGGGCCGCCGGTGTTGTTGACGAGCGCGTATATCGGGCCGCACTTCTCCGCGGTCGTCCTGACGAGGTTCTTTATGTCGTCGGGGTTCGTGATGCTGCCGACGAAGAACTCGGGGCGGTTGCCGGTCTCCTTGAAGATGTCCTCCTGCGCCTCCTTGAGCTGGTCCTCGAAGGGCGAGAATATCATAACCTTCGCGCCCTCGCGCGCGAGCTCGCAGGCTATCGCCTTGCCGAGTCCGCTGCTCGAGGCCATTACGAGCGCGCTTTTGTCTTTGAGTCCGAGATCCATGTTTATTTCCTCCTCTTATTTATTTCTGATTTTCAGGTCGATTACCGGGTTGACGAGCGGTTCGAAGGCGAAGCCGTCCGGCCCCGTGATGCGGCACTCGGCCGTGTCGCCGTCCTGGATGTGTACCGCGCGCGGCGTTCCGGTCGAGAGTATGTCGCCGGGCAGCCAGCCCTGCATGTGCGAGACGAGCGCGACGAGGCGCGAGGGGCTGAAGGTCATGTTCGAGACGGTGTTCTTCGCGTGGACTTCTCCGTTGTGGACGGTCGCCACTTCGAGCGCCGAGACGTCGGGCACTTCGTCGGGCGTCACGAGCTGCGGGCCGAAGGTGAAGAAGGTGTCGAAGCCCTTGACGATGGTCAGGTAGCGCGGGTTGAGGCGCAGTATCGACTCTTCGGTCATGTCGAGTATCGTCGTGTAGCCAGCGACGTATTTGAGCCAGTCCTTCTCTTCGATGAACTTGCATTTTTTGCCGATGATGACGCCGAGCTCGCCCTCCGCGGTCGTCTTCTGCGCCTCGGGCAGCGCGGGGATTTTTATCTCGTCGCCGGGGCCGGCTATGCACGAGGCGGGCTTGTAGAAGCTTCCGGGGAAGACCTGCGGCGTCTTCTCGCCGAGGTCGCCCGCGTGGTCCTTGTAGTTGAGGCCGATGCCGAAGATTCTCTGCGGGTTCCTGTAGAGCGGGCCGTAGACCACTTCGTTGTAGGGGATGGCCTCTTTTTCGGCGAGCGTCTCGGCCTCGGCCCTGCCGCCCGCGTTGTACCACTCGGTGAGCGGCTCGAGCTGCTCCTTCTCTATGAGCGGGAGTATCTCGCCCTCGGGCTCGAAGCCCGCGCGCAGGCCGAGCGCCGTCAGCGGCAGCAGGCCGCTCTTCGTCACGAGCCCGGCGCGCTCCACGTTCCATTTGCGGAATGTCGCTAATCTCATCTATATGAACCTCCTTGGGGTTATTTTACCGCGAGCCGTGCGAAAGCGGCCTTCATACGCTCGCAGCCCTCGGCGATGTTGTCGAGGCTGTTGGCGAAGCTCATGCGCAGATAGCCCTCGCCGTTGACGCCGAAGACGCTGCCTGGGACGAGCGCGATCTTCGCCTCGTCGAGCAGATATTCCGCAATCTCGGCGCATGGGCGTCCGAGCCCCTTGACGTTGATGAAGATGTAGAAGGCTCCCTTCGGCGATAGGCAGCTAGCGCCCGGCATGTCGTTTATCGCCTTGACCGCGTAGTCGCGGCGGCGCTGAAATTCGCGCACCATCAGCTCGACTTCGTCCTTCTCGCCGCGCAGCGCCGTTATCGCGGCGCGCTGGACGAACGACGCGGCGCAGGTCGTGTTGTGCTGGTGTATCTTGTTCATCGCTATTACGAGCTCTTTCGGCGCGGCGGCGTAGCCTATGCGCCAGCCTGTCATCGAGTATGCTTTCGAGAAGCCGTTAAGCGTCACCGTGCGCTCCGCCATTCCGGGCAGCGAGGCGATGCTCGTCTGCTTCTCTCCGTCGTAGACGAGGCGCTCGTAAATTTCGTCGGAGATGACGAGCAGGTCGTGTTCCTTCGCAAGCGCGGCTATCCCCTCGAGCTTTGCGCGCGACAGGACGCCGCCCGTCGGGTTGCACGGCGTGAGCAGGACTATAGCCTTGGTGCGCGGCGTTACCTTCGCGCGCATCTCCTCAAGGCTCGGCTCGAAGCCGTTCTCCTCGGTCAGCGAGTAGGAGACGGGCTTCGCCTTGAAGAGCGCGGGGACGTTGAGGTAATTTATCCAGACCGGGTCGGGTATCAGCAGCTCGTCGCCCTCGTCGAGCACCGTGCAGAGCAGGTCGAAGACCGCCTCCGACAGCCCCGCCGTCACGAGCACGTTCTCCGCCGCGCAGGGGATGCCGTTCGCCGCGCGCAGCCGCTCGGCTATCGCCTCGCGCAGCTCCGTCATGCCGAAGTTCGAGGTGTAGAACACCTCGCCGTCGCGCAGGCTCTTCATCGCCGCCTCTTTTATGTAGGCTGGCGTATCGAAGTCCGGACGGCCTATTTCAAAATGAATGACGCGCTCTCCCGCGCGTTCCATAGCGAGCGCCTTTTCGTTGACCTTGCGTATGCCCGACGGCGCGAGCGCGCCGACCCTCGCGGCGGTGAAATCTCTCATATTTCATTCCCCTTTCCTTGAATCACGGCGTTTCCGAAAATTTCGCTTTTCCTCTTATTCCGTCATTATGTTAGTGAAACACCGCCTTGCTGTAAAATACTTATGCGCGTATAACGTTATATGGCTGTTCCTATAACGGCGGGAGGAGGCGGCGCGTTGCTCAAGGACATCGAATACATCTACGCGGTATATAAAGAGCGGAGCTTTTCGAAAGCGGCGCGGCGGCTCTTCATCTCGCAGCCGTCGCTCTCCGCCGCGGTCAAGCGCGTCGAGCAGGAGCTCGGCCTGCCGCTCTTCAACCGAAGCACGAGCCCAGTCTCGCTCACCGAAGCCGGAGAATATTACATAAAATCAGCGGAAAAGATAATGGAGATAGAGCGCGAGATGCGCGCGCACCTCGCGGAGCTCGCGGGCGGCGGCCCCGCGAGCCTGCGCGTCGGCAGCTCGATGTTCTTCTGCTCCTACGTGCTGCCCGACATCGTCGGGGAATTCCGCAAGGAGCACGGCAGCGTCGTCGTGACGCTCTCCGAGGGCAGCAGCGTCGCGCTCTCGGAGAAGCTCAAGGACGGGAGCCTCGACTTCATGCTCGAGGCGGAGCCGCCGGACAAAAATATTTTCGAGTCAGCCGTGTGGACGACGGAGGAAATAATCCTGGCCGTTCCCGCAGCCTTCGCGATAAACGGCGAGCTTGAGGAATACCGCTGCACATTCGGGGAGCTCGCGGCGTCGCGCAAGGGCGGCCCGCGCAAGCCCGCCGCGCCGCCGGAGCGCTTCGCGGGCGAGGAATTTCTGATACTGACGAAATGGAACGACCTGCACCGCCGCGCAATGGCGATATGCCGCCGCGCCGGCTTCGCGCCGAAGGTCTCGATGTACCTCGAACAGATGATGACGGCATATTATCTCGCATGCGAGGGCAAGGGCATCGCCTTCGTGCGCGACGCGCTGCTCGACTGTCTGCCGCCGACGGACAAGGTCTTTTTCTACCGCATCGACAGCCCGGAGTCCGAGCGCGGAATCTACCTCTCCTACAAAAAATCCGGCGGCCTCAGATACAGCGCGATTTCATAGAATTCATGAAAAGAGCGAAGCTCCCGCGCGAAAGCACAAAGACGGCGGACGAGTAAGATTCGCCCGCGTGGGGATTTTACCCCCTTGTTATCCCCTTAATGTGCACAATAGGGTATAATAAAGGGTATAAAATTTTCCCTACATGGTCGAGGTGAAAAAATCATGCCGGACGAAGTTGTTTTATCTCAATTAGCCGAGCTCGAACGCCAAATTGCGGAGCTGCCGGCCGGTTCGCTCTCTGTCAAGAACATCAAAGGCAGAAAGTACTATTACCACCGTTGGTACGAAAATAAAAAGCGCCGCGAAAAGTATCTCTCCGACGAAGAGGCCGCCGTTTTCTCCGAAAAAATCAGCCGCAGAAAAGCCCTTGAGGCCGAGCTGAAAGCGCTGCGCGGGAAAATTGCGCCTGAAATGCGCGGCGCGCGGCGCGCGTATGAATTTGCCTCCGTCGTGCGCACAGGCGGCGCTCTGCGTATTTTTTCAAACTCCGTCAGCGGTTATAAAAAGCGCGAATGTTTCCAAAAGCTGCATGAATT
>UQVV01000035.1 GCA_900544635.1 uncultured Cloacibacillus sp.
CCGGCAGCGGGCCTCGGCTGTGGTTGTCGAGCGTGTTGCCGGCTATTTTGTCTCCGAGGCCGAGCGCTATGAAGAGCTCTGTGCAGTTCGGCCCGAGCGTCAGAACGCGCTGCGGCGTCTCCGTCACTGTCACTTTGCGTCCGTAGTTGTCCACTGTGACCGGCGCGGCGTCCGAGGCGCCCGCGCCCTGCTGCGCGGCGAAGGTTAGGGCGAGCGCCGCAAGCGCGGCGAAAATTTGCTTTTTCATCATATATTCCTCCGTTTCGGAAATTTATATACTTTTGTCGAGCGCCCATTCGGGCAGATATGTCACGGCGGGCCTGTGCGTCGCCGGGTGAAGCTCCGCTTCGGCCGTCACGCCGTAGACTTCGCGTATCAGCGCGGGCGTCAGCAGCTCCGCAGGCGTCCCCTCGCGGAACACGCTCCCCGCCTTCATCACATAGAGCCTGTCGCAGTAAAGCGACGCCATGTTGAGGTCGTGTATCGCGGCGATGACCGTGAGGTTCAGCCGCTTTATGAAGTCGAAGATATCGAGCTGGCAGCTCACGTCTAGATGGTTGGTCGGCTCGTCGAGTATCAGGAAGTCTGTCTCCTGCGCTATCGCGCGCGCTATGAGGACGCGCTGCTTCTCGCCGCCAGATAGGCACGAATAGCGGCGGTGCGCCTCGTCAGCCATGCCGACGTGTTCCAGCGCGTGTGCGATGATGCGTTCGTCCTCGGCGGTGTCTCTGTCGAAAAATCTCTTGTGCGGGCTGCGTCCCATCGCGACTATGTCATGGACGCTGAACTCGAAGAGCACGTCGTTCTCCTGCCCGACGACCGCCGTGCGCCGCGCCGTCTCGCGGTAGCTCAGCCTTGAAACGTCCTCGCCGTCGAAGAGGATAGTCCCGCGCTGCGGCTTTATCGCGCGGTAGAGGCATTTCAGCAGCGTCGACTTGCCGCTGCCGTTCGGCCCGATGATTCCGACGAACTCGCCGCGCTCCGCATGGAGCGAAACGTCCTCGACCGCCTGGCCGCGCCCGTAGGAGTAGCATAGGCCGCGAGCCTCGACGCGCCTCATCTCGCGCGCCCTCCGCCGCGCCGCTTCAGCATCCATATAAAGACGGGGCCTCCGGCGACCGCCGTCAGTATGCCGACCGGCAGCTCCTCGGGCGCGATGACCATGCGCGCCGCGACGTCCGTCCAGACGACGAGCACGCCGCCGAGCAGCGCCGCGACGGGCAGCACCTTTTTATGGTCCGAGCCGACCAAGAGCCGCGTGAAATGCGGCACCATGAGGCCGACGAAGCCTATCGTACCGCTGACCGCAATCGTAGTCCCCGCCATCAGCGATGCGAGCAGCACGAGCAGCTTGTGCGTCCGCCGGACGTCGACGCCGAGCGTCGCGGCGCTCTCCTCGCCGAGCAGCAGCAGGTTCAGCGCCCTGTGGTTCAGCATCAGCGCCGCCATGCAGAGGACGAGCACCGCGAAGGGCAGCGTCAGATAGCTCCAGCGCGCGCCCGCGAGGCTGCCCGCCATCCAGAAAGAGGCGTTGTGCAGGCCGAGCGCGTTCGGCGCGCTGAGCGTTATGATGCGCGTCACGCCGTCCATAATCATCGCGACCGCGACTCCAGAAAGCAGAAGCTGCGGAATGTTGATACGTCCGTTGACGCGTGAGAGCGCGTAGACCGCCGTTATCGTCGCGGCCGAGCCGAGGAAGGCGCTTATCGAAAGCGAATACGCGCCGAGGAACGAAAAAACGCCGAAGAGCATCCCGAGCGTCGCCGCGGCGGCCGCGCCCGACGAAACGCCCAGAATGAACGGGTCGGCGAGGTGGTTGCGCACCAGCGCCTGCATCGTCACGCCCGTCACGGCGAGCGACGCGCCGACCGTCATTCCGAGCAGCACGCGCGGCAGCCGCAGGCTCACGACGATGCGCTCGTCGACGGCGCGCCACGAATGTTCTATAAAATCCCCGGCGAAGGGCAGACGCGAGGCGAGTATCCTCAGCGTATCGCCGGGCGAGACCGACACGGGGCCGAGCCCCGCGGCCAGCACGGCGGACAGAACCGCCGCCGCGGCGAGAACCGCGAGCAGCAGCGGCACCGCGCGCCCGTCTATCAGAAAGCTTTTTCCGTCGTCCATATTTACCGCCTTTCCGCAAATCCGGCCCGCGCCGGACAAAAAAATCACGAAGACCTCTTCGAGAGAAAATCAGAGACCTTCGTGATCCGTTCTTACTTTTTTCGTAAAGCTCACGCGTTTCGCGACTGCCGGACGGATGCCCCGCCCTCCCGCGCCTTCGTGGCGCGGAGATGTTTTCGCGAACGCGAGTCAAAAATAGCGCACGCCGCCTCATTTGTCAACGCGGCGCGGAACGCGCGCCCGCGCCGCGCTTTTACGGAAGAATCATAACGCATGGAGCGGGCTCGAAGTCAACGGCGCGCTGCGCGAACGTGCGGAGGCACGAAAAAACGCCGCCCCGCGCCTATGCGGAGCGGCGTGAATTTACTGCCGCGTCGTAATCGCCGCGCGCGCCCTAGCAGGGCTCGCCGCCGACCTCTTCGTCCTTCTCGTTCTCCTTCATCACGGAGACGGAGGCCTTCTCTATTCTGTGGTCGACGATATCGGTGACGTTGATGGCCAGGTTCTCGGCCTCTATCTCGAAAGTCGTGCCGTCGTCGGGGACGGAGCCGTAGTTCGCGAAGACGAAGCCGCCGAAGGTGTCGTACTCGTCCACCGGAAGCGTCACGCCGAGCTCCTCCGCCACCTCTTCGAGCGGCGCGCTGCCCTTAATCTCCCACTTGTTCTCGTCTACCTTTTCAATCTCCGGCGTCTCCTGCGGCTGCGCGTTCTCGTCGTCGAGGTCGCCGACGAGCTGCTCGAGCAGGTCGTTCATCGTCACGATGCCGGCCATGCCGCCCTGCTCATCGAGCACTATCGCGAAATGGTCGCGCGTCTGCTTCATGCGCTTGAAGAGCACGTCCGCGCGGACGCCTTCCGGCACGAAGCAGGGCGGGACTACTGCACTCTTCATGACGTTCTCGCGCGTCTTGTCGCGCAGGCGGAAATACTCCTTCGCCTTCAGCACGCCGATGACGTTGTCGACGCTCTCGTCGCATATCGGGTAGTTCGAGAAGCGCGTCTCGTTTATCGTCTTCTTCCACGCTTCGGCGCTGTCCTCCATCCAGAGCATAGCCACGTCGCGGCGGTGCGTCGCGAACTCGCCTACGGGCAGGTCGTCGAACTCGAAGATGTTCTGAATCATCTCTTTGTCCTCTTCGTCTATCGTGCCGCTGCGGCTGCCCGCGTCGACCATGAGGCGGATGTCCTCCTCGCCGACCTCTTCGTCGTCGGCCTTCGGGTCGATGCCGATGAGGCGCAGCACGCCGTTCGTCGAGACGGTGAGCAGCCAGACGAGCGGGGCGCAGAGCTTCGCGATGAAGGAAATCATCGTCGACATCGCGAGCGCGAGCTGCTCCGCCTTCTTCATCGCGACGCGCTTGGGCACGAGCTCGCCGAAGATGAGCGTGATGTAGGAAAGAATGAGCGTGATTATGACGACCGAGATAGTGCCGAGCGTCTTCTCTGGAAGCGGCACGCCGAGCGCGACGAAGACCGCGACGAGGCGGCTCGAGAAGTTGTCCGCGGCGAAGGCGCTCGCGAGGAAGCCCGACAGCGTTATCGCGACCTGTATCGTCGCGAGGAAGGTCGCGGGGTTGTCCGTGAGCTTCTTGAGCCTTCCCGCGCGCGCGTCGCCCTGCGCCGTGAGCTGGTCGAGCTTAGCGCCGTTGACCGAGATGACCGCTATCTCCGCGCACGCGAAAATCGCGTTCGAGATGATGAGCACTACCTGCAAAATGATCTGCCACAATATGCTTTCTTCCAAGATGATTCCTCCCAGATTTCAAACCGCTCTGCGCGGCGGATAAAAAAACAAAAAAAGGGACAGGCCCCTACCATAGAAATGCAGGTACAGGCTTGTCCCGTCTTCGCGTATTTATCGTTATTGGTTGTTCACATGATCGGCTGCTGTCAGAGCAACTGTCCGCGTCGTCCATACGGCGTATTCTTCCCCTTTGTAAAAACTTCCCCTATTGTAGGATAAAATCTGATTTTTGTATATACGGCGAAAAATACTGATTCTTCGTCAGCCCAGCGGCGCGAAGAGGAATTTCGGAAGCTTCTCGCAGCTCAGCGCGCGCCCGTCCGCGCCGCACTCGAGCGCGTAGACGCCGCCGTTCGGTATCTTCCAGTCCCAGTGGCCGACCGCGGGGTCGGCGAAGCGGTGCAGCGCCGCGCGCATGACGTCGCCGTGCATCACCGCGGCCGCGCTCTCGGCCCCGCGTTCGCGGCAGATTTCCAAAATCCGCAGGAAGCCCCGCTCCGCGCGGCGGCGGAAATCTCCGAAGCTCTCGCCCTTCCACGGCGGCGTCTCCTCGGGCTTTCCTATCCACGCGAAATAGTTCGGGTCGTCGTCGAGGCTCGTGTACGGCACGCCGGCGAGCTCGCCCATGTCGCATTCCGCGAGCTCCGCAAGCTCGAAGTCCGCGGCGCGGCCGTAGATAATCTCCATCGATTCGGTGCAGCGGCGCAGAGGCGAGGAAAAGTACAAATCGCACCTCGGGTAGTCGTAGCGCGCGCATATCGCGCGCAGCGCGGCGGCCCCCTCGTCCGAAAGTCCGGCGTTCGTCTGTCCCGTCCAGACCTTCATGGAGTTCGCCGTCGATTGGGCGTGGCGTATCATATATATCCTCATCGTCATACCTCCGTGCCGCCCCCGCGGACCGCGCGGAAGCCCTAAAATCATAGCGCCCGCCGCCGCCTTTGTCTATCTCGCGGCGCGCGCGGCTGTTAAAATAGCCTCGGGGTGATTCTGTATGTTGAAGATAAGCGTGCTCGTAGACAACAACGCGCTGATCGGGCGCTATTTTCTCGCGGAGCCGGGCTTCTCGCTCTGGATTGAGTGCGGCGGCAGAAAGATACTCTTCGACGCCGGGTTCTCGGGGATTTTCCTGCGCAACGCGCGGCTGATGAATATCGACGCCGCCGCGCCCGACGCGGTCGTGCTTTCGCACGGACACAGCGACCATACGTGGGGGCTTTCCGCACTGATTCGCGAAAGGACGGCGCGCGCCATGAGGGACAAGCCAGCGCTCGTCTGCCATCCCGGCGCGCTCGCGCGAAAGAAGCTGCGCGGCGCTGACGCGGGGATGATAATCGCGCCCGACGAAGTCCTCGGAAGTTTCTTCGATCTGCGTCCGATGCGCGAAGCCGCCGAGATAGCGGAAAATTTGTACTGGCTCGGCGAGATCGAGCCGCGCGTCACGCCGCGAGCGACTCTCGGCGAAGCGATGGACGAGGGCGGCGAGTGGCGGCCCGACGGCTGCTTCGACGACTCGGCGCTCGTCTACGACGGCGCTGACGGCCTCGTGATAATCACGGGCTGCTCGCACTCCGGGATATGCAACATCGTCGAGCAGGCGAAGCGCGCGACGGGGCGCGAAAGGATAGCCGACGTCATAGGCGGCTTCCATCTGCGCAGCGGCTCGGAAGAAGAAATGCGGCCCGTCCTCTCCTATTTCGAGAAGGCCGCGCCGCATAACGTACACGCCTGTCACTGCACCTGCTTCGCCGCGCGCGCCGCGCTGGCTGCGAAGTTTGAGACGGACGAGCTCGGCGTGAGCTCCGTCTTTGAATTTAAGTAGCCGCGCGCGTTACAGCTCCGCCTGCATGTGGCAGCCGCCGAGCTGATAGTAGAGGCACTTTTTGCCAGCGCAGGGCTTGCAGGGCTCCGATTTGAAGACGGCCTCGTGCTCCGCCGAGCCGAGCGCGACGAAGGAGCATTGCGATTTTCTCGGGCGCAGCAGCGAAAGGCCGCTCGCGCCCACGCCTATAATCTTTTCCGTCTCGCCGAGGGTCACGACCTTCTCCATGAGGTCCTGCCTCATGCTGCCCATGCCGGGGTAAAATTCGCCGTTGACGAATTTCCCGAGCTTCGCGGCTGGGTTTTCCTTGACCCAGCGGTCGAGCGCCGCGTGCATGTCGTATAGCGCGACGGAGCCCGCGACGTCGAGCAGGAAGCCCGTCATGAGGCTGCCGCGCGAGTTCATCAGCTCGGTGCATTCGCGCTCAAGCTCCGGCCCCGTCGTCCAGACGGTCATGACGACCTCGCTGACGGAGTCGTTGACGCGCAGAAGCTCCGCGCCGAAGTTCTCCTCCGCGACGGCTACAGGCATCGTCACGACGCGCGCCGCGGGATTGAAGAGCTTTTCGAAGCCCTCCTCCTCCCAGTAGGCGGCGAACTTGTCGAACTGCTTTTTGTGGCGCTCGCCCATCTCGTCGTAGAATTTTTCGAGCGCCGCGAGGTTCACGCCGACGGGCGCGCTCTCATGCTCTTCCACGCGCAAGAGCGCGCCGTATTCGGAATAATATATCTTTATCTTCTTTTCCATGCCGTCAGTCCGCTAAAAGGCCATCGCCTTCACGAAGCGCTTCTGGAAGTCCGGCAGAGACGACAGCTCGACGTACTTCATCTTCTCCGAAACGGCCTTCGTCCGCTCGTAGAACTCCGCCGAGGCGAGCGCGAGGCTCGCGCCGAGGCCCGAGGAGTTTTTCACGCCGCGTATCCTCGCGCGGTCGATGTCGGGGATTAGCCCCGCCGCTATCGCGCTCTCTATGTCGATGTTGTTGCCGAAGGCGCCCGCGAGGTAGACCTCGGATATCCCGTCCTTCGTTATGCCCGCGCGCTCGAGCATGACCTCGGTGCCGACCTTGACGGCTCCCGCCGCGAGCTGCACCTCGCGGATGTCCTTCTGCGTGAGGTATATCGGGTTTTCCTCGTCGGTGAGCAGCAGCTGCACCATGCCGTTCGCGTTCCGGCAGAGGCGTTTGGCGAAGCGCGGGTCTTCGCACTTCTCGGGCGCGGTGAAGCGTCCGCTCGGCTCTATGACGCCCTCGCGCAGGACGACCATAATCGCGTCGATGAGCCCGGAGCCGCAGAGGCCTACGGGCTTCGCGTCGCCGATGGTCTTGTACCGGAGCTCGCCGTCCTGCATGTAGATTTTTTCAATCGCGCCGACGCTTGCGCGCATCCCGTACTGTATGCGCGCGCCCTCGAAGGCCGGCCCCGCCGCCGTAGCGCAGCAGAAGAGCCCCTCGCGGCTGCCGATGACTATTTCGTTGTTCGTGCCGATGTCTACGAGCAGCTTTACGCCCTCGGCCTTCTCCATAGAGAGCGCCGCGACGCCCGCGACGATGTCCGCGCCGACGTAGCCCGCGACGTTCGGCAGCATTTTTATGACGCCGTTCTCGTTTATATGGATTCCTATTTCTGACGCCTTGAAGGGCGGATAGAGCAGGAACTGCGGATTGTACGGGCTGCGCCCTATGCTCTCGGGCGAGACGCCCGCGAATAGATGCTCCATGACGGTGTTGCCTGCGATGACGATTTCTGTGATGCCGGTCTTTTTTATGTTATTGCGTTCGGCGAGCGCGCCGAGGCTCTTGTCCATCTCCTCGGTGAGGACGCTCTGAATTTTCGCAAGCGCCTCGGGCGACGCAGACGAGTAGGCGATGCGCGAAATTACGTCGTCGCCGTAAGCGACCTGCGGGTTGAGGAAGGATATCTTGTCGAGCTCGCGGCGTTCCTCGAGGTCGAACAGATAGCAGACGACCGTAGTCGTGCCGATGTCCACAGATACGCCGTAGCCGTGCGCGTCTGGCGACCAGTCGGATATTTCGTCGGAGAAGCCTTCGAGTATGCTGTGCCCCTTCGATTCGACGCGGTCGACGACCGTCACGGAGCCGCTGCGCACGACGCGCGCGCAGCACGAAAGGCGCATCCCGGCCTTGACGTCCGCCTCGCTGAGCACGTTCTTCTCCGTCTCGCCGATGGGCGAGAGCGGGTCGTCCGCGCCCGTTTTTACGCGGCATTTGCCGCAGACGCCCGCGCCGCCGCAGTGGCGGCCTATCCTCACGTCCGCCGCGTCCGCGGCCTCGGTGAGCGGCGTCCCCGCCGCGACGCGCGCCGTGACGCCGTCTGGCAGGAATTTTACCTCGCACATTGTTTCATCCATTAAGCCCATCCCCTTGCAAATTCGAGAACTTCGTCGCCTATCAGGCCGTTTCTGTAGTCTTCGATAGCTTCGCGCAGTATTTCGAGCGCGCGCTCCGTCTCCTCGTCCGTGATGACGAGCGGCGGCTGTATCCGCAGCACGTTGTCGCTGAGGAAGGTTATTATCAGCCCGCGCTCCCAGCAGCGGTAGCATATCTTTGCGCACGCGCCGCGGTCCGGCTCGCCGTTTTCGTCGACGATCTCCTGCGCTATCGTGAGGCCGAGGCCCCGCGTCTCGCCGAGAAGCGGCAGAGCTTTCTTCATCTCCGCGAGCTTCGCCTTTATATTCTCGCCCGTGCGGACGCTTTTTTCAATTAAATTTTCATCTTCTATGATTTTTATGGTTTCGAGCGCGGCGCGGCAGCAGACGGCGTTCGCCGCGAGCGTTATGCAGTGTCCCGGGTCGCGCAGCGAGTCCGCTATCTCCGCGCGCATGACTACGGCGGAGAGCGGCATGCCGGAGGCGAGCGATTTGGCTATCGCTATGATGTCCGGGACGACGCCGAAATGCTCTATCGCGAACCATTTGCCCGTGCGTCCCATGCCCTGCTGCACCTCGTCCGATACGAAGAGGATGCCGTGCTCGCGGCAGAGCGCGGCGAGCTCGCGCACCCAGCGCGCGGGCGGCACGACGAGGCCGATGTCTCCGCCTATCGGCTCGATGATGACCGCCGCGACCTCGTCGGGCGGAAGGTAGAGCGAAAAGGCCGTCTTTATCTCCTCAAGGCAGGCGAGCGAGCAGCTCTCAGGCTTCTCGTGCCACGGGCATTTCGCGCACTGCGGATAGCTGAAGTGGTGGAAGCCCGGCAGCATCGGCCCGATGCCGCGCCTCATGTTGAGCGATATCGCGGAGGCGGAGAGCGCGCCGTAGGTCGCGCCATGGTAGGCCGTCTTGAAGGTTATGATGCCGCTGCGCCCCGTGTACTTGCGCGCGAACTTTATCGCGCCGTCTATCGCGTCGGAGCCGGAGAGGCCGTATGCGGTCTTCTTCGGAAAATCGCCGGGCGTTATCTGCGCGAGCTTCTCGGCGAGCTCGACTGACGATTCCTCGTACATGTAGCCGATGGTGTAGCAGAGCAGACGCTCCGCCTGCTCCTTTATCGCGGCGACTATTCTCGGATGGCAGGTGCCCGTGTTGAGCGAGGCCGCGCCCGCCGCGAAGTCTATATATTCGTTGCCGTCGGCGTCGGTAACCACGGCCACCGTATCGGTAACCTTATACTCCCCGGCCGCAGCGACGCTCTTGACCGTATAGCTGCCCTGCATGACGAACGGCACCATGATCTTGTGGTCGATCCACTGCTCCTTGACATGGCCCAGCCACGATCCTGCCGTCACCTTGTCGCCCGCCTTGGCTATGGGCTCAAACTCCCACTTGCGGTCGAAATCTATGGGGTCGGTGATCGATCCGCGCGAGATGAATAGTCCGTCCATCTTCTCCAGATCGTTCTGCAGACCGTCGTAGTTGCGCGAGAGCAGACCCGGCGCCAGCGTAGCCTCGAGCATGTGGCCCATGAACTCCACCTTGTCGCCGATCTTCAGGCCGCGCGTACTGTCGTACACCTGTACGTAGGCGTCGTCGCCTATGACCTTGATGACCTCGGCCATCATACGGGTATCGCCGCAGTAGACGTAGCATATCTCGTTCTGCCCCACCGCGCCGTCGGCCTTAACGATCACGATGTTGGAGATGATCCCGTGAACATGTCCCAATGTTTTCATCTATATCTTTTTTATTGTTTATTTATCAAATCCTTGCCGTCGAGTTCGGCCATCAGGCGCTCGAATATCTCGCGGCCGCGTTTGGGATCGAGCACGCTCCAACGTGCCACGATATTGATCTTTGCCAGATACGACAGTACGGCGCCTATGTTGAAGTAGTCGAAGGCGGCCAGCTCGCCCGCCATCTCCCAACGCACCATATCTATCTTGCGCTCCTTTTCGAGCATGTTGCTCTCGTCGTTGACGGCCGTGATCACGGCGTCGATATAAGGCAGTTCGCCGCGCAGACCGAAGTCCGCGGCCGACGAGCGCTGCAACTGCTCCACAACGTCGCCCCCGCCGACCGTGACACTATCCACGGGACGCTGGGCCGCGCGTGCGGCCAACGCCGCAGTGATGTTGCGCAGCGTACGGTCGAACTCCGACCACTCGCGCAGAAAACGGCACGACGAGTGTTCGCACACATCGTAGTAGGCGGCAAAGAGAGCATTCTCGAATCCGCGCGCAAGGTCCACCTGCTCGGCATCCTCACCCTCGGGGTCAGCAAAGGCGCGTATCACCCGGGCCACGGCATCGGGCAGCCCCGCACCCGTCTTCAACGCCTCCGCCACCTGCTCCTGCGTCAGGTTGCCCAGAGCGTTGTATGCCGTGCGGCCGCTGCGTGCGGCGGCTACGTTCTCGCAGTCGTAATATCCGTAGAGCAGGCGTACGGCCTCCGCATCGCGGCGCGACAACTCCTCGAGGATCTCACCCACGATCTGTGCGGCGTCGAAACCCTTGGCGTCGGAGTCCAGCGCGTACTCCCTCAGGCCGGATACCAGACTGTAATAATTCTTCTCGAACATGGCCGTCAAGCCTTAAACAGCAAATCCGAAACCTTCTCGCGCAGGTAGCTGCTCAGCAGAGCCTCGAAGCTCTCGTCCGAGAACGAGATGTAGTATCCGCCGTTCTTCTCACCTTCCTTGAAACCGCTCTTCACCTCGGCCGAGTAACCGACCTCGACGCCTTCGGCAAGCAGAGCCTTGGCGCTCGCCTCGATAGCCTTGTCGAGCGTCTTGCGCTGCGCCTCCGGCAGCAGGGCCTCAAGCTCCACCTTAGAGCCGTTGTTCCAGTTCTTGGCTACGGCCAGAAGCATATCCTTGATGAAGGCGGCATCGAGCGTGGCAGCCTTGACACCGGCCTCGGTGCTGCGGGCCACGATCATGTTCTCGATCTCCGACTTGATCTTGGCCTTGGCCTGACGTCCCGCCAGAGCTATTTCGGTCATGGCGTTCTTCTCGGTATCCTCGGCCTTGTGATGCGCCTGCTCCATAATCTTCTCGGCCTCGGCGCGGGCGTCGGCAACGATCTTCTCCGCTTGGCTCTTGGCCTCAGACACAAGGCTGTCGGCCTCGGCACGGCCCTTTTCCAACCCCTCCTGATAGAGTTTGTCGGTCAACTCCTGAAGTTTCGTATTTCCCATGGCTTTATATGTTTTGATTTACGTTATTTATTATCGAAATATATTGTGCAAAATTACAATAAATCTCCTCTCTGCCAAAATTTAGTTATATTTTTTAAGATCATTTTTCCGACCGTCCGTCTCTTGTGAAACGTTTCCGCACGGCCTTCCGACATTCCGCGCCGACATTCCGGATATGTTTGCCTACCTGATGACTAACGCCCCAAACGGAGATTATCCTTGGCGGGTGTTTTGTTTTTTGCCGCACATGCCTTATCTTTGTTAGCGACCTACACACTAACCCCATCATCTAACCATGAAAAAAAACGTTATTCTGCCCCTCGTTCTGATGTTATGTACGGTTGTCATGCCCACCCTTGCCCAGACCGAGACCGGCAACCCGCGCCGCGCCCACAAGGGGTGGCGGCTGGTATGGGCCGAGGAGTTCGACTCGAATGAACTCGACACCACGTCGTGGAGCCGCTGCAAGGCGGGCGGTGCCGACTGGATGCGCCACATGTCGCCGCTCGACTCCCTGTGCCGCGTCGAAGATGGCACTCTCCGCCTCTACGGCATACGCACGCCCGAGGGACTCGACGACGACCGTCCGTGCATTACGGGCGGCGTCGACAGCAAGGGCAAGAGG